>JAITAC010000071.1 GCA_031284345.1 Holosporaceae bacterium
TAATGTTCCACCTTTATTTTCCCAGCTGGCGTCTCCACTATCGCTATCTGCATAGGCAGAAAGAGAATTAGTAGTGGCAGTTAATGTTCCACCTTCATTGATCCAGCTGGCTCCACTACTGCCATATGCATAGGCTCTAAGATAAGCGGCGGTTAATGTTCCACCTTTATTTTCCCAGCGGGCGTCTCCACTACCGCCATATGCATATGCATATGCATCAAGATCAGCAGTAGTGACGATGGTGTTGTAGTTTTTCCAGGTTACTACTCCATCCTGAATAACACGAGCATCAAAGTCCCCGGAAACAAACCATTTTAGGGCATTGCTCCAACTCTGAGTAGAATTAAGACCGATATTTCCTGAATTCAGAATGCAGGTGGTTTTGGAATTATCAGCGGCAACAATCTCACCATCAGTATCTGTTGTATTTCCGGCGCTGAACGAAGTTGCTCCCGAATCCAGAGTTAAACCATCAGTTGTATAGATATTATAGGTGACAGAGGTGGCTTTATCTAAAATTTCAGCAATGGTTTCGCTCGTTCCGTATTTTATTATTGGCTTACTGTCGTCTATGTCGAGATATAAATAGTAAGCACCATCATCCAAATAATAATTATTATTATCCATATTCCAACGAGGAGAATTGTCATGAGCCCAAGAACCTGGATCTCCTGGATTCCACGTCATAGAATAAGCAGGACTACCAATCAAGTCAATATAATAATTATTACCTACATTTTGTAGCGTAGCTATTCCATTAGTTGTCTGAAGGAAAGAAACGGAAAAAAACAGGAGTCCCGCCAAAAGAAGAGAGAATCCCCTCTGGCCCATAAATGGCTTTGCAGATTCAATATTATTGGAAGAAGAATCGTCGAGATGTTGCTTTAGATGCTGTGGATGAGCTAAATGAACTGCTGAATGCTGCTCCGAGAAAGGATCATTTCTTTTTTGACAAAACGGGGGGGGGGGTAAATCGTTGGTTTTCAAAGACTTATCCGTCAATACTTGTCCGGCACTCCCAACCGTCAAAATTTCCCGCATACCAAAACTCCCCCAAATACATACTCCCATTAGCTATAACATCAGATTGTTAAGAGAAGATTAAATCGGAGCCAGTTCAAATTTTTTTCAAGACTCTCGTATTTGGCGGAAGTTACATGGGCAGCGCTTATCATCCTACGGACTTTACAATTTCGTTCAAATCAGTAATTTTATTTTGACCAGTGGCAAATATAAAATCTTATTTCTAATTTTTCGTTTGCATGACGCGAGCACTGATGGAAGTCTGGAGAAATTCATCTATCTCTCCCTCCAGAACAGCTAGGACATTGCCTTTTTCAAAGCCGCTTCGCAGAT
Source organism: Holosporaceae bacterium (assembly GCA_031284345.1). Lineage (GTDB taxonomy): Bacteria > Pseudomonadota > Alphaproteobacteria > UBA3830 > UBA3830 > BNWE01. The sequence continues at coordinate 1,357 of JAITAC010000071.1, forward strand.
CTTTCACCATTTGATACGGCTGCATGACGTAGGAGCGAATTTGATGCCCCCACCCTATTTCATTTTTATCCAGAGTATTCAATTTTTCTTCTTTTTTTCTCAACTCGAGTTCATAGAGCCGAGCCCGAAGCATTTCAAATGCCGTAGCGCGATTGCGGTGCTGAGATCGATCGATCTGGCATTGCACCACAATACCGGTAGGAATGTGAGTGATGCGAACTGCACTATCGGTTTTGTTGACATGTTGTCCGCCGGCTCCGGACGCCCTATAGGTATCGATGCGCAGATCACCATCGTTTATTTCTACACTTATGGAATCATCGATCACCGGATATACCCCAATGGACGCAAAACTCGTGTGCCGCCGAGCATTGGAATCAAACGGAGAAATTCGCACTAGACGGTGCACTCCAGATTCACTTTTCAGCCATCCGTAGGCTTTTTTCCCATCAATTTTTATGGTGGCGGATTTTATGCCGGCCTCTTCTCCGGGGCTTTCTTCAATTATTTCGACAAAATATTTATGACTTTCGGCCCAGCGGGAATACATGCGCAGCAGCATTTGAGCCCAATCTTGAGCTTCTGTCCCACCGGCTCCGGCGTGCACTTCCAAATAGCAACTATTATGATCCGCATCACCGGAAAAAAAACACTCCAGCTGATATATTTCCATGAATTCATGAAGTTTCCGAATTTCGTTTTCGATTTCAGCCAAAGCGTATTCGTCGCTTTCGGATTCCGCTAACTCCAGCATAATTTTTAAATCGGAGATATCAGTTTCGGCTTTTTTAAATTTGCCCAACTCGCTCTCTATATTAGATTTTTGCTGCATTAGGGACTTCGCCGCCTCCGGATTGAGCCATAAATCACCGGATTCGCTGAGCTTAGACAATTCTTCTAGTTTATTTTCCAGAGAATCCGTGTCAAAGAAACCTCCGGAGCAGGTCCAGAATATTATCCATGAATTCGAACTGTTTTCTTACTTCTTCTTTCATTTTTCTACACCAACTGTTTTATTTTTGTTTGGTTTCACGAACATTACACCAACTGCCGCCACAAATGTAATCGCAGCGTTCACCAAAAGTGCGAACTCAGCTCCGCATCTTGTCCAGAGTTCTCCCATTATAGCGTTGGAGATGCACATACCGGCACAGCAAACGATATTGAATATCCCAATGGACGTGCCTTTTATTTGCGGAGGTGAAAAATCAGATACTATGGCAAAAAAGGTTCCCTGGGTCGATCCGTAATGAATGCCATAAATAGCAACTCCCACCAACACATGCCATGACTCTGTCGCAAATGCCAGGATAATACAGGATGCCAGCATCATGCAAAAGCCAAATGCCAAAAATATTTTTCTTTCGCGTCTATCAGACCAGGATCCTACAATTTTGGAAGTAGGAGCGTTAAACAAATACATTATCGCTAGAATCAGTGGAATATATTTCAGTGATAATCCTACTTCTTTTGCCCGTAGTGTTAGAAATGCTTCGCTGTATCTGGAACACATAAATATAAAACATACAGCGGCATAGTACCAGAAATTCGTTCCCAACTGACGAACGTCAGACATTTTTATGGGGAATCCTTTGCGGCTATCTTTGAGACGTACGAGATCCTTTGGTTCCTCAATACCCCAATATATCAGTGCCACTGCGATTAATATGGGAATGGCAGCCAGCATGTAGACTAATCTTATGTTTTCTGATGATTCTCCAGCGCAATTGGCCAATACAAAATAGCAGGCTATGGAGCCGATCATAGATCCGCAAAAAGCGAAACTATTGCGTATGCCGTAGCTTTCTCCCTTCAATTCTTTGGGAGCGCAGTCGGCGATAAGAGCGTCACGGGGAGTGTCCCGCAGACCATTCGTGACGCGCTCCAGAATCTGGGCTGATATGTAGAGCCCAAGTCCCCTGGACACCGCAAACATCGGTTTGGCAAACGCAGCACAGGAATATCCTATTAAAATGAGTATCTTGCGCTTTCCCAACCAGTCACTGAAGACTCCGGAAAATAATTTTATCAGATAGGATAATGCTTCTGAAAATCCACGAATGTATCCCATAGCTGCCGGAGTATGTCCTAAAATATGGATAATAAATTCAGGAGTTAAAGCCGTTATGACAACTGAAGCAGAATTGGAAAAAAAGCTAACCGCCGCCAATATCCAAATAGTTTTGGGAATCGTCAGAATAGGAGAGCTAGAATTATCGTTTTTTGACATAAGAAATCCATTGCTAAATCTGATGGCTAACTTTTATCATATAATTAGTAATTTTGATAGCTAATTTATACAACGTAGTGATATATTTTGAAATATAAAAAACGCCTCGAAAAAGGTCAAATTTACACAAAACATAGAGCTTTTGCATCATCGATTTTCATTTGGCTGCGGCGACGGAAGAATCGGAGGAAAGCGATGGGCTTTTGCGCATAATGATTCTTTTTACGCGTCGCAGATCTGCGTCTGCGATTTCAAATTCTATGCCAGATGGATGCTGCAGTGTTTCGCCGCGGGTTGGCATTCTTTCAGCCAGCAGCATAGTTAATCCGCCGAGGGTTTCGATATCGGGTTCTTCGCCTTCTTTCAAAAATGGCTTCAGCAGATTCACACCGAGAATGTCTTCGCATTCGCTCACCAGCATTTTGGCGTCGGCAAGAAATGAGCCGTCCTGCCGCGTGATAATCTGGGGAAATATTCCTCTACTTTGCTGGATTTCTCCTACTATTTCCGAAACCACATCCTGGAGGGTCACGAGACCATCGACGCCGCCGAATTCATCCACCACCAGCACCATGTGATTGGCGGACAGACGAATTTCCAGTAGTAATTCCAACAGCTGAATACTGGGAACCACATAAATTACTTCCTTCAGTAGCGACGTTATGTTAAATGATTCGGGATTCTTGACGTAGGGTAAAAAATCTCTCACCATAACTATGCCCACAACGTCGTCCAGTGTATTTCTGTAAATGGGAATCTGGGAAAAATGATTTTTGGAAAATATTTCTATAAATTCTTCCAGGGATGTGTCTATTTTGGCGGCAACAATGTCAGCTCTCGGGACCATTATGTCAGCAGCGGTGAGGTCCTTGAGTCCCAAAACGTTGGACACCAGAGCCAACTCGCTGTTGTCGTCCGATTCCTGATCACTGGACATGAAGTGCTCCGATTCGATCAAGTCCTCTAGACGATCTATCAGCGGCAATTCTTGTTCTTTTTTCTTTATAAGCCCCTTAAAATAATTTTTTATTTTATGATACATATGAAAACACTAACAAACTAATATGGATTTGCAACTTCCAAATGGGAAAGAATTTTTATTTCTAAGTCCTCCATTTGCTCTGCGCGGGAGCTATCTATGTGGTCGTATCCCAGCAGATGTAGCACCGCATGAACCACCAGATGCTTCAGATGATCTTCAAATGTTTTTCCCTGCTCCAGGGACTCGCGTTCGATCGTGTCATAGGCCAGTGCCGCGCTTCCCAAAATACATATATTGCAACAATAGGTATCATCATTTTCTCCATGTACATCGCAGTTATCACTATCATCATCTTCTGTATATTCCGAATGATCCCCTTCAATATTATCTATGGAATCCGCTGGAAAGGCTAGTACGTTGGTGGTTTTATCTACGCCTCTGTAGATTTTATTTAAAATTTGCAATTCTTCGTCGTCCGTAAATAAAAAACATATTTCCACATTATAGTGATTCAGTTTGAGCTCTGAAAACACCGCCAACACACATTCGTCAGTTATGGATTGAACGTCACACCTAGACCATGGATCGTATTCTACAGAAATTTCTAAATTCATTACATCACCACGCCAACTAAACTATGAGACATCGCCGCTGTAATTTTTACATTAGCAATATCTCCTATGTTTAAATAACTATCACAAATGGCCACCGGTTGTGAATACTCACTACGCCCCACAAGCTGATTTTTATGCCGACCGCATTTGGTGACCAGTACGTTCAGATGCCTGCCTACACAGCTATTATTAAAGCTAGATTGTTGATCATTAAGCATTTTTTGGAGAATCTGCAACCTCTCTGATTTTTTTTCTTCCGGCACTTGATTGGGCATTTTTTCCGCTGCCGTGCCGGGTCTAGGACTATATTTAAACGAATAGGCTTGGGCGAATTTAATTTTTTCAGCCAGATTCAGCGTTTTTTGAAAATCCTCATCTGTTTCGCCGGGGAATCCAACGATAAAATCCGAAGAAAACGTGATATCGCTCCGATGATTTCTCAGCAGATCAATGCATTTTTCATATTCATCGGCGGAATATTTTCGATTCATGCGCTGCAGAACGGCGTCGGATCCAGATTGCACCGGCAAATGCACAAATGGCATAAGAATATCGACTTCTCCGTGGGCTTTGGCAATATTTTCGTTTACATCTTTGGGATTGGATGTGGTATATCTCAGTCGTTTTAGTCCATTCAGATCCGCCAATGCGAAAATGAGTCGAGACAGGTCCCAGGTTTTTCCGTCGGCGCCGATTCCACGGTAGGAATTTACATTTTGTCCCAGTAGGATTATTTCTTTGACATTCATGGCGAGCAATCTTTTAGCTTCGGTGATTATGTCCGCTGCGTCCCGGGAGAATTCCCGACCTCGGGTGTAGGGGACCACGCAGTAGGTGCAGAAATTATCGCATCCCTCCTGAATAGTGAGAAATTCCGATACTTCACGATTAAAAAACTGATTTGTAAGATGCAAAAATTTATTTTTGGCGTCGGATTCCGTTCTTATTACGCGATTATTTTTTTCGAAATTTTTTATATCTTCGGTGATTTTGTGTATTTCCTGCGGTCCTGCGATTATATCGACGTAGGGAGCTCGTCTTGCGATGTCTTCGGACTGAGATTGGGCCACGCAGCCGGTTACCACTATGATGAAATTATTTTCGGCAATCTGCGCCTGCAATTTTTGCAGTCGTGCACGTCCGAGGTCGGAAAATAATTTTTCATCGGCCTTTTCCCGAATGCTGCAGGTGTTGAATACGACCACGTTTGCATCGGCCATGGAGATCGCAGCCTTATAGCCGGCTTCCTGAAGTGCGTCGGCAATTCGCAATGAATCGTAGGAATTCATCTGACAGCCATAATTTTTTATAAAGAACTGCTTCATGTTTTACTTTCATTGTTCGCTGGCCGACGGAGTAACCGGAGTGATTTTCACTAATCCTATCTGATTTCTCTGTCTTCTTAAAATTTCGATTTTGTAATTGGACAGCACGTAGATTTGCCCGACGTCTGGAATTTTTCTCAATTCGTGCATAATGTACCCGGCAATGGTTGACGCTTCTTCTTCCGGGAGGTTCCAATCAAATTGCTTATTGATATCCCTAATCGGAGTCGATCCATCCGCTATTACGCATCCGTCTGGCTGTAATTTAGCGCCGCCGCACTCGTCTTCGACGTCGTATTCATCTCCGATGTCCCCTACGATCTCCTCAAGAATATCCTCTAGGGTAATGCATCCCATCAGATCTCCGTATTCGTCCACCACCAACGCAAAATGTTCCCTTTTTTTACGAAAATTTTGCAGTTGATCGAGTAGATGCGTTGTTTCCGGAATAAACCAGGGAGTTGAGATTAAATTATTTATCTTGATATTATCAAAACTGCCTTTGTTGAACTGCAACGCGCGGAAAAATGTCTTCGTTTTCAAAATTCCAACGATATTCTCCGGATTATCCTT
>JAITAC010000070.1 GCA_031284345.1 Holosporaceae bacterium
ATGTTGCATTTCGTTTTTGAAATGGCAAAAATTCCTCTCATTGTTTTACCGCCAGCCAAACCAAAATACAACGGAGGCGTCGAACGCTCAAATCGCACACTCCGTGAGGAATTTTGGACGAAAAACCTAACCGCAACAACTGCAGAAAATGCAAATTCTAAGTTGCAAAAATATATCAGAAAATACAACCACTCCCGACCTCATAACTGCTTGCATGGTATGACTCCTATGGAGTATATTAACTCAACCTATGGTAGACTAAATCTGTCTCATATCTCATGAACTATTACAACAAGAATGGATCAAGAAAATTGACGCCGTCCCCACCTCCAAGGCGTACACAGACAACACTGCTGCAATTGCTGAACTGTACGCCTTTGTCTTTAGCAAGAAAATCGTTAGTATATTGCGAAACTCGCTGGAGAACCAATGTTTCACCGTCTACATCTGGACAGTTTCATCGCCTATATTGATGCCGCACCGCAGGTATTGAGCGAAAATCCCCGCGACTGATACAATATGAAATCACGGAGTTGTATAAACGGCTCCAGTCGCACTTCCGTTGGAAAAGATGGCGACGCAAGAAATAAAAATCCCTGTCCTATGTCCGCCATGGCATCTCGCGCGCAATTTAGATGATCGCTGTTCTCTATACCTTCAACCACAACTTTGCATCCGATATCATGAGCAAGAGCAATGCAGAATTTCAACATGGATCTGCTTTTTCTATTATAGGGAGCGCTCTGCACGAATTTTTTATCCATTTTTATGATGTCGACGGGCAATTCTTTCATATATTCCATGGACGAATACTGAGTACCGAAGTCATCAAGGGCTATTTTAACACCGTGCGTATGCAGCAGATCGAAAGATTTTTTCGCCTGCGGCATGGATTCAGGATGTGTGCTTTCATTCAATTCAAGCACGATTCTACGACCATCGATTTTGAAATCGTTCATTGTTTTGAGAAACTCATTGCAGAATTTTTTGTTAGCGGCGTCTTCCAGTGTCATATTTATGAACAGCTGGAAGTCCTGGTCGCATTTGTATTGGGAAGCTATGCGACGCAATATAACGGATGCACTGGGAAATTCAGAAGAATGTTTTTTGCTGTACAGCGCTTCGTATCCCAAAATGGATTTATTATTCAAATCAACAAGCGGTTGCAATCTTATTCTGCTATCCATATATACCTCTTTAACTTTTTTTTAACCTGCATAGATTAATATATAGTGACTACATGACGTTATTCAAGATCTTTCGAAAAATTTATTTAAACTTTCTATAGATAGCACCGCATATGACGGTCTCCCATGGCAGCACTGCGCAATATTCAAAGTTTCTTCCATTTTTCTCAGTAGGTGATTCATCTCCTGGATGGTCAATTTTTTTCCCGCTCTTAGACTAGAATGACAAGAAATTGTCGAAAGTACGCGATTTATTTTTTCGTCAATAGTATAAGTATCTCCAAAGGCTGATAGTTCTCCAACTATATCTAAAATCAGTGATTTTGCGTCACAATTGTCTAACATAGCCGGCACAGAATTTATAACCACCAAATCCTGAGCGAGTTTTTCCATATATATGCCGAATTTCACTAGCAAATCAGTGTTTTTCTGCAGGATTTCTACTTCGGATTCCGTCAGATTACAGACTTCCGGCATAAGTAAATTTTGCGAATCGAGGGATAGATTCTGTTTTAATCTTTCCAAAGTGATTCTTTCGGCGGCGGCGTGCTGATCCACAATGATTATACTGCCGCCGTTCTCTGAAATTATATAGGTGTTTCCGATTTGAGCAAGCGCGTTACCGAGATAAATCTGCCCCGCTGAAACCGGCTTTTCCACTGCAAAGAGAACCGAAGTTGACATTACATCGTTTGGCGCCCCGGAAGATATGGCGGCGGCGGCTGCTGCAGAAAGCGCATCGGCGGCGGCGGCTGCTGCTGCAGAAGGTGCATCGGCGGTGCCTGCTTGGAAAAAATTTGCCTGATTCTGCATTGAGGAAAACATTTTGGTGGATGGGGAAGTTCTGGCGCTAATGCCGCCGTCGGTCCGTTGAAATGTCGTTGACTTTGACGCCGATCTTACATCAATGGCCCCCGGATTCGCAAGGGAAATGCGTGACGATTCCAGCGCAATGGGGACACTGGCTCCGAAAGATGATAGCGCTTTTTTCAGTGCTGATACGAGAAAAAATCGAATTTTTTCCGAATCCCGAAAGCGAATCTCCACCTTTGCCGGATGCGCGTTTACATCAACTTCATTATGGTGCATTTCCAAAAAAATTATGGCCACCGGCTGGCGTCCATAGGGAACAAGTCCGGAATAGGCCGATTTCAGTGCAGATGCAAAAATTTTATCCTTAACAAATCGGTTGTTGACGAAAAAAAACTGATGACTGACAGTGGCTTTATTGAAAGTTGGTACGCCGATGAATCCGTAGAGTCTTAATCCGCCATTCTCGACATTTATTTCGAAGATATTTTTTACAAATGCTTCTCCGAAAATATCTTCAATGCGTTTCTGAAGGCTATCTGTTTTCTGGTAATTATATTTTTCCCGATTTGCATCAAAAAAACGAAAACTAATGTTCCGAAACGCCAATGCAATGCGATTAAACGCCATATGACAATTGTCCGATTCATAGGAATCCGATTTTAAAAATTTCAACCGCGCAGGAGTAGCAAAAAAAAGATCGCGCACCTCCACTGTTGTGCCTTGTTTTCTGTTGATGGGAGCAACGTCAAGACTATTTTGTCCTTCCCGCCGAATGCACCAGGCCTGCTCGGACGACGCCTGCGCCGACGATACGAACAGACGCGATATGGATGCTATGGACGGCAGCGCTTCTCCGCGAAATCCGAAAGTATGTATGTCAAAAAGATTTTCCGACGTTAGTTTAGATGTGGCGTGACTCTGTAGACACATTTCCAGCGATTCTAAATCCATGCCGACTCCGTTGTCTTCGATGGAAATGAAACTTTTTCCGGCGTCTGTTATGCTTACGGAAATTTCAGAAGCTTCTGCGTCGATGGCGTTTTCCATTAGCTCCTTTATGACTGAGGACGGCCGCTCAATTACTTCTCCGGCGGCAATTTGGTTAATTAAGTTTTGCGATAATAATACTATAGGCAATGTAAATCTCAAAATTTTCTATTATAAAACACTACTATCCGAAATTTTATTCCGAAGCCATTAGGCCGTAAAAAATTCTCGGATCTCGACAATCCCATTATATAATTATGAAAACATAGATGACAAATTTTTTCAATATTTTTTGCTGAATTATTTTTTAAAACGGCGTTTTTTGGGACAGGAACTATTTACAAACTCTGCTTTTTCGATATTTTTTTGGTCAAAAAATTGCTCGCCTTCCCATGTACACCAAGTATATTGCGGGTCTGCTCTGCTTTTTCTTGAAAAAAATTCTCGAAAAATCCGCTATTAGATGAGCTGGTGGAAGAGGCGCCGGCGCGGTGCCGGGAGCTAAAAACCTAATATAAAGACAGGGAGAAAAATCAATAAAAAACAAAAAAGCCTTTCAAAATCAATGGATCACAGGATCCGTAGGGTGATGAGATAGAAGAATACAATGAGAATTCGTAAAATAATGAGATGCTAAAATCCTATTTTTAATGCTTCTTTTTTTCATGCGTAGGCCCCGTTGATATGATGCAGATTTGTTGTGCTTCGCAAGTAAAACGTGTAGAATATTCGGCAGATTATGAATGGATAAGAATATGGCAACACTTATTATGCCTCAGGGCACCGCAATTTGGTTAATTGAAAATACGGCTCTTACATTTGAGCAGATAGCGAATTTTTGTGGATTACATCCGCTGGAAGTTCAGGCTTTAGCCGATGAACAGGTTTCGGCCGGCATGATTGGCATTGATCCGGTAAATCTCGGTCAGTTAACGCGGGAAGAGATCGAGCGCTGCTCTCGGGATCCCTCAGCGAAATTGCATATGGCAATACAAAAAAGAATTGTAACGAGTTCCAAATCCAAGAAAAAATATACTCCTCTTCTGAAAAGACAGGAGCGTCCCAATGCGATCGCATGGCTGATAAAATTTTTTCCGGAGTTGTCGGATTCCAGCATATGTTCTTTGGTCTCCACCACGAAGGCTACGGTGCAGTCGATGCGAAACAAGACGCATGCGCGCATGAACGAAGTTCGTCCCAAAGATCCGGTTTTGCTGGGATTTTGCACGCAGGTGGAGCTGGATACCGCCGTTTCTGGAATAAAGCACAGCGGCAATGTGGAAAATAACAAATAAAGGCCGATGAATATGTTGTCATACGAGGATTTTTTTTGCGATATCTGTGATCTGAACGCTCTAGAAAAAACAGCGCTAGAAGCGTTTTGCGGAGGTAATCTCGGCGAATTGTTTATGGAATACAGGGAAGATGAGGTTTTGCGCATCGAAGATGGTCACGTACAGACCGCCAATTTCAACAACAAAAGAGGATTCGGTTTGCGTGCTTTTCAGGAAGATGCATCCGTCTATTCCTACTCGTCCTCCCTCACGATTCCTGCGATGGAGCGAGCGGTTTCCCTTGTTAAGACGGATTTTTTTTCCGGAAATACATCCCCTGTTGAAATAAAAAATTCCGATGTCGGTGGCAGTCTATATGCACCACAGCGGTTTTTAGATTCCCTAAGCCTGGAAAACAAAATAAATTTTTTGAAGTCCATTGATGCCTATGCTTGCTCGAAATCCAAGGACATCATCCAGGTAATGGCCACATTAGCCAGCTCCTGGCAGGTGGTAAGCATACTTCGGGATTCCGGAGAAAAATACGTTGATTTCAGGCCTCTTGTGCGGTTGACCGTGTCCGTTGTGCTGGAAAAAGGCGGAACCACAGAAATTGGATCCTATTCCGGCGGAGGACGCCACGACTACAAGCCGCTAATTTCCGAGTCCGTCATGAAATTCTACGTGGACGAAGCCCTGCGGCAGGCGAACGTGAAATTGAATGCCATACCGGCGCCTGTGGGAGAAATGCCGGTGGTGCTGGGCAACGGCTGGACCGGTATTCTACTGCACGAAGCTATCGGTCATGGACTGGAAGGAGACGCCATTCGCAAAGAAACATCATCGTTCCATAATCTTCTGGGAAAATATATCGCGGCGCCGGGCGTAACGGTGATCGACGACGGCAGCATCGAAAATTGTCGTGGATCCATCAACATGGACGATGAGGGAACTCCGTCCCAGCGCAACGTCCTCATCGAAAACGGAAAATTGGTCGGGTTTATGCACGATCGCATGAACGCTAAGCTCATGGGATGGCCGGTCACCGGCAACGGCCGTCGCGAAAGCCACGAATACATCCCTGTACCACGCATGACAAATACGTTCATGCTGCCCGGAAATAATTCTTTTGAAGATATGATCTCCTGCGTAAAAAAAGGAATATTCGCCAAATCTTTTGCAGGTGGTCAGGTGGATATCGTTTCGGGAAAATTTGTATTCTCCGCCTCCGAAGCTTATTTGATAGAAAACGGCAGCATAACCGCTCCCGTTAAAGGAGTAATGCTCATAGGAGATGGTCCCAGTATCTTGAAAAAAATTTCCATGGTGGGAAATAACTTCGCCATGGATCCGGGGGTTGGTACCTGCGGAAAAGATGGCCAATGGGTTCCGGTCGGAGTAGGAGAGCCAAGTGTTTTGATCGACGGCATAACCGTCGGAGGTGATAAATTAGGATAAAAAATATGCTGTTGTGTGATAGATTAATACGCAAGTTCGTAGAAAAACATTCCATGATAAACCCATTTGCGGATAAATTAACCCAGGAATCAATAATTTCCTACGGATTGTCCTCCTATGGATACGACGCCCGCGTGTCTAACGAATTTAAAATATTTACCAATATCGATAACGCCATTGTGGATCCAAAACAATTTTCCGAAAAAAGTTTTGTGGATCGCAAAACCGATTGCTGCATCATTCCGCCCAATAGCTTTGCCCTCGCCCGAACCGTCGAATATTTTCGCATTCCGCGAGATGTGTTCGTGCTGTGCGTGGGAAAATCTACCTACGCCAGATGCGGTATCATCGTGAATGTCACGCCGCTCGAGCCAGAATGGGAAGGACACGTAACGCTGGAATTCTCAAATACAACCCAGCTACCGGCAAAAGTTTACGCTAACGAGGGAGCTTGCCAGTTTTTGTTCTTTAAAATATCGGAAATCTGCGATGTTTCCTATAAAGATCGCAATGGAAAATATATGGGGCAAATCGGAGTAACGCTTCCAAAAATTTATTCGTAGGATACCTAAAAAAATGTTGAAATAATATGTTTAGTTTGATTTTTTTCATATGCATAACAGTGTTTCTGCTTGTTCGTCTCAATGATATTCTTGGTATGCGCATTGGATTCAAAGCAGAAATAAAAAGCAGCCTCATTCACGGCGAAAAGTCCGAGACTGATATTTTTTCCGACTTAAAAATGCAGGAAACAATCGCAGAACTGTCGAAAATTTTCCCGACATTCAATCACCAGGATTTTCTCGAAAAAGCCCAAAAGGCCTTCGAAATAATTTTTATGGCCTACGCCGAAGAAGATAAAATCACTCTCAATAATCTGCTGTGCCAGAGAATATATAGCGCTTTTTGCATGGCCATCGACGACAGAAAAAACAAACGAGAAAAAGTGGAGGGATTGGTGGTCAGATTCATCAGTGTCGAAATAATTGACATCACCATCAATGCCAACGACGTGTTTCTCGACGTAAAATTCGTCACTGAACAAAGCAATGTGCTGAAAAATCATCTCGGCGAAATTATTGATGGAAACCCCGATTATGTGAACGTATGCACAGACGTCTGGTGTTTCAATCGCAAAAAAATATCCGCTAGTCCCCGGTGGCTGCTCTATGAAATCAAAAATCAGGAATAGACTTCAAAAATATGCTGAATGTTGCTCTATACCATCCACAAATTCCTCAAAATACTGGGACACTGCTGCGATTGTCCTCCTGCCTTGGCTTTCGGTTGGATTTGATTCGACCTTTTGGATTCATATTTAGCGATAAAAATCTAAAAAGAGCCGCCATGGACTACATAGCAATGGCAGATTATTTTGTGCACGACTCCTTTGGAGCGTTTGGAAAAAAATATCCGGACAGAAGAATCGTCG
>JAITAC010000121.1 GCA_031284345.1 Holosporaceae bacterium
CTCAAATCAGTGGGAGAATCAATAATAACGTAAACGTCGATCTGGCCGTAGGAAAATCCTCCGGCGGCCGAAAAGGAATCTCCGCAAACCTAACTCTATCTGCTGCATTGTAAAAAATATCTCAGCCCAATCCGGTTCTTTGCACATGAAAGGACCGGATCTCTGCACAAAAATTAAGAGACTTCTTTTGAAGGGCGGTTTAAGCTTTCGCTGCAGTGAGCGATGCGGATTCTGGAATACGCTGATGCTGAGGTTCGCTTCCTGGTTTTATTAGTTTTCGCAGCTCGTCCATAAGTCGCTACGCCACGCGGCACAGACTTCCCTAAGATCATACTACCCGAATGTCTTAAAAATTCGTTGATTTGCAAAATTTTTTCATTAACGAAAATTTTACTTTTTTTTGATATCCTGATACCCGTGAAATAGATACTTGCGCCGCAGCCGAAGGAGTGTAAATCGGTAAAACAGACCTCTGCACCAACGTATTTTAGGATCCGTTGGAGGATAAGATTTGGATGGGTAATGCTAAAAAAAATTCTTGATGCAATAAAGGTTATGGTAACGATGTGGGTGTGCATAGCGCTACCGCTATCCATCGGAGTGTATTTCATAAATGCATTTTCCTCCCAGGACGCCGTTGTCTGCATGAATAATTTTTTGGAGAACGAAGGAAGAGGGCTCGGCAGATACATCGGCCTGCAATTTGAGGACGCTAGGCATTCTATTGAATTTGCCATATCCCAGATCAGTGACGCGGATATGGACAATGCCGAATCCGCCAAAAAAGCCCTCGCAAATATTCAAAAAGGACATGACGACCTGGTCACAATCAATATCTATGACGATAAGGGAGCATACTTTGCCAGCTCCACCGGAATTATCGTTGAAAACCTAAATATAAGAGAAGAAAAAATAAAAGACATAGGCGATAAATATCTGTATTTTATCACTCAGGACGAAGAAACGTCTGACGTTGTGGTGAAATTTATATTGGCTAGAAAATTTACGGCTTCGGAAAAAAAACCTCTGTTTTTCGAATTTATCATAAAGTGGAATCGTTTCGAAGAATATCTAAAAAACATACATACTGGAATATTCTCTCGGATGTTTTACATAATATCGCCAGACTGCCGTCGATATATTTCCCTGCATTCGCTGCCGGTGGGCTTGAAATCTAACAGAAATGTAATTGCGCTGGGATTACACTTGGCCGCCAAAATAAATTCCATAGCCAATGGCATTTCTATTGTGGAAATTGAAAAAAACATCTTCCACGCTCTGAAGGACAAAATTATTATGCCTCCGAACATAGACGGCAACGAGCTATTTGTCGTAATTGCCTCTGATAGCAATGCCTTCGACGTTATTGCGGTAAATCTAAAGGAAGGCATACCACTGGTTTTGATGATACTTATAATATTTTGGATGCTGATCTGCGCTAGCTTGGCGGGATTTTATAACAAAACAAAAGATCAGCTGGAGATATCAACAACCATCGCAGATTCCACTCCATTGGCCATCGTGATATTCCAGACAGATACCGGAAAAATTAAACAAATCAACATGTCCGCCATGACCCTAATCCGACTTACCAAAGAAGAGATCGATACCATCAACATGTGGGACATTTTCCTCTCGGAGGGAGATAAAAATTATGTATCAAACGCAATTGTTTCCAACATAAGCATATTTAATTACGAGGTTCTCATCCAGAGTTTTGGCGGAGCAAATTTTTGGGCCATATGCTCAGCCAGTCCTATAGAAATAGAGGAACAACAGCATATAGTCCTGGCCATATTGGATATCAATAGGCGTAAAGAAGTAGAAAAAAAATTGGCTCACAATGCTGAGTTTCTAGAAAAAGAAATTCAGGCTCGCACCGCCGATCTAGAAATAAAAGCTAGAGAACTGGAGGAATCGAACGGAAATCTCGCCGAAGCTAGAGTTGCCGCTGACAAAGCCAACATCGCTAAAAGTAAATTCCTCACGAACATGAGCAACGAGCTAAAAACTCCCATTAATGCCATTATTGCCTACAGCGAAATTCTTCGGGAAGAAGCTCTTGATAGAAAGGATGCAGTATCCGCAGACGATCTCAGAAAAATCATTGGATCCGCCAATCATTTATTGTCGCTCATAGATGAAATTCTTGATCTGTCCAAAATTGAAGAGGGCAAGACCCTGATGTACTTCGAAGACGTTAACATAACAGATATGATAAAAGATGTGGAAGGCGTCACAATGCCGCTCATCGCCAATAACGATAATTCATTGTTCCTAGAGTATCCCAAAGACGTGGGCACTATGTACACAGACGCCACAAAATTGCGCCAATGTTTGCTGAATTTAATAAGCAATGCGGCAAAATTTACGGAATTTGGTCGCATAACACTGCGGGTAGCTCCGGTTGTTAAAAATGACATAGATTTCCTGGAATTCTCCGTGGCCGATACCGGAAGCGGCATGCCTCCTAAAAAAGTAGCGACTCTTTTCGAAGTAACTCAGGAGGATGGCACATCTAATGCGGGTCTAGGCCTAGCGTTAACGAAAAAATATACGGAATTTTTCGGCGGAACCATATTTGTCGAAAGTACCGAAGGCTTCGGATCCAAATTCACATTATGTATACCAAAAACAACAACTGCCACTTCAAACGAGTTTCTAGAGGTAAAAAATGAATATCTGCCCAAAGAAGAAATCATCGAAATTATTGATGATTTATCCTAAATAAGAGTGTCAGTAAGTATCCTCACTAATTTTTTGCGTAATAGTGCAAATAATTTCAGATCGATATCCGAAATTATCTATAAAAC
>JAITAC010000005.1 GCA_031284345.1 Holosporaceae bacterium
CATCAGCTATTAGCCATTGTCCGTCTGGCAGCGCTTGGTACAGAGCGCCTTCCGAAAACAGTTTAGCTAATCCAAAATGGGATCTGGTATAAATATTAATCTTCCGATAATGTCTGTCGCGATTTTGCCAGCTGAAGCAGCGAGTTTATTCTAAACTGAGGAGCCAGCACACCAGAATCGGACAGACTTTAGCAGAAGGTTAATACCATAAAACATAAAATATAGATCTCCGAATCAAAATATATCAGAATTTGCTGCGTGGTCAGGCGTTCCTGAACAATACCTATAAAAATTTTCTCGAAAGTACCAAAACGGCACTTTCCAGCTGCAAAATTTCTTCGATGGTGATGGGAAATATATCGTTTTTTCCGTCGGATTTGTAAAAACGGAATCCTAAATCGTGCAACTCTCTTAATTCCTTTTCCACGTCTACGTTTTTGGATGATGCTCGCTTGTAAAATACAAAAACCACAATAATATTTTTGTGCTCCATGATACGAGATGCGCCGTCCATAATAAAAAATTCTTGTCCGGGGACATCTAACACCAGTAAATTTATCGGTTTCAACTCTGTTTTTACCTCTTGATCTACGGTACTGCACTCTACATTTGTGGTGCGCGGCTTGGTATATGAGCCGTCCGGCATTTGGATAATCGAAAAATAATCGTCGATGTTGCAGTTACCACTGACGTTCGAAACCGCTATATTTTTTAAAATAGTGTTGGATTCTAGATCGTTTATCACAATATTTTTTTTTAAATAGGAAAATAAAGAAACGTTTGGTTCGAGGCAGTATAATTTTCCATTATCGCCTATTTTCTTGCCTAAAAAAACCGAATTATAGCCGTAACACGATCCCACCTCAATTACAACGTCATTTTTTTTGCATAAATCGATGATCGTTTCGGAAAATATTGATTTGACCGCGCCAAAAAATCTTAACTGCCGTCCCACTTGCGGATCATCTTTTTTTATCATGAACGGATATTTTCCATTTATGGTTGTGATAATAATGTTATTGCCGAGAGATACTTCTCCCCGAATGATGGGAATAATATTTACAAGATTGGCGGCTTTTTCCGAAAATAAAATTCCTATGAACAGCAGACATGAAATGGCTATTGCAATGGAAATCAGTTTGTTTTTGGTTAGAAAGAGACCTTCTTTTTTCACGGTACCTCCTAGAATAATAATATCGCTAATTTGTTACATTTTTGTAAATTTTTGAAAAAATATAAACGCGGAATTTTTGTATACTCATGCGGCATTAGAATTGATACAGTGAGAGTCAAAAGAAAAGAATGCTACGATGGCATCCAAATACGTATCATACCAGATCCAATTTTGAATTATCCAAACAACTTGCGGAATGCGTACTGTACCAGTCGCTTCCCAAGAATCAGGACGCTCCGTAATCCACATAGGGTGGTAAGTTCTAGAGGCTAGACGTCCACATATGCTTTATCCAGGAACCTAAGATTATAATCCTTCATAAGCTGCAGCAAACGGTTTTTGTAGATCTTTTTTTCGCAATATTTTCCAATTGTTTCCACGAGTTTTGTGCCGTCTATTATCTGTGAATGATTGAGCATTTTATTGCGACTCTCTCGAAACTCTTTGTAATGCGCATGCACATTCAGCGTTTTGGTGTAGGCTATGGCAGATTCGAATAGCGTGTCAAACGAAAGTAATCTGGTTTTATCGAGCATCATGCCGAAAAAAGCATTATTTTGGTGCATAATAGGACTGCTGCCAAATCCGCTTTCCAGCGAAGCCTGAGCTATTCCCAATGATATCGAAACTGGAGCCACTTTTTTCAGCAGCGCATTTATGTCCTGCGATTGATAAAATGAGCATATCATGGAAAACATTTCTTTTTCCTGCTCTGTTAGCTTAATTTTTTTATTATTTTTTTGGCACACTGAGAGTATACATGCTCTGTGTTCCAGAATTATTCTATTTACATATCCCAGTACTGCAGCCATTGCTTTTATGAACATTTCGCGATCTGTTTTGGAAGTTGAATCGGTGCGTTTTATCGAGCACAGGGCGATTCCTGGAACTTTTTTGTCTTTTTCGAGGTTTATTTTTTGGAGAATAGCATGATAAATGGCGTCATGTTTTTTGTTTAGTATTTGACATTTAAACAATTTATTTCTAATGGTTTTTGGATTGTTTTGTATATCGCCGAAGCTAGGATAACATGAAGTAGCGCTAAACGTCGCAACCAATAATAAAATTATTTTTTTCATTATCGCCAATCCTCTTAATATATGTCAAACTGCTATTACGGCTAAATCAGTTGAAACCATGCACTGCAGGGTTTTCTCGACACTATACTTCAGTGTTTCGGATGCCATCGGACAGCAGGAACAGGCGCCACATAATTTTACATATAACGTATTTCCTTCCAAAGATACCACGGATATATCTCCTCCATCTACGTTAAGTGAAGGTCTTATGGATATTTCTATGACCTTTAGTATTTTCTCCAGTAGTTTTATATCATAAGATGATTTCATAAAATAATTCCTAATTTTAGTGACTTTATAAAAATAATCGCCATGGAAAACAGACTATACTAACCATGTGCGGCATAATTGTAAATCCTAAAAGTGCTCATGCCACCTGACTGATTCTGTCCATTCCTGATTTTGAGGTATGTTTTTATTTTTTTTATTAGGTTTTATGGCCCGCAGGTCCTTTTTCACCGTCAGCCATATTTAGCGGAAAATAGTAAGAATTCCGTTAACGGCGAAAAATTTTTATAAATTAATGAATTTTTAAGACAATTTTATACCGTGATATGCGTGAGAATTTGTATCGCGCGCCATATGGAGAAGAGAAGTTTAAACCTAATAAATATAGAGAATAAATCTCAGAGCCAAAGCTTGCAGGAATTCATAGGGTAGTGAGATAGCTATACAATTCATTTTTAAAACAAAAAATTATTGTGTAAAATATCAAAATTATATTCCGTAATGCCAGATGATATGTTAAAGTAATTCATATAATTATTTTATGGCGTCTTGCCGCCGTGGCTCAGTGGTAGAGCACATCCTTGGTAAGGATGGGGTCGTGAGTCCGATTCTCACCGGCGGCACCATTTTTCTAGCCAATTATAAAAGGCAGTGTTATGAAAGATAAAATCTCTGGTTTTGAGTACATAAAAAAAAATGATGTCAAAAAAGTTCTGGCCATTGTGGTGGACGGAACTACAGTGGATTTGTCAACTGCATTTGATGAAAATGCTTCGGTTGAAGTCATAACCAAGGATCATCCGCTGGCGCTGGCAATCATGCGTCACACGACGGCGCATGTTATGGCTCAGGCATTGCAGGAACTGTATCCGCATATAAAAATTGCCATTGGTCCAACCATCGAAAACGGATTTTACTATGACGTTCTGTGCGATCGCCAAATTATTCCGGACGATTTCGCCGCCATAGAAAAAAAAATGCACGACATCATAAAGGCCAATTATAAAATTACCCGGGAGGTTATATCCAAGGCCGACGCGCTGGAAATATTTTCCGCAGAACCGTTCAAACGAGAGCTCATCAATGATCTGGATGTATCCGAGGTCAGCATATATCGCCACGAGGATAAGTTTGTCGATTTGTGTCGCGGTCCGCATTTGCCTAAAACCGGCATGGTGTCATCTCATTTTAAAATTATGAAATTGGCCGGAGCCTATTGGCGCGGAGATTCCAAACGAGAAATGCTGCAGCGCATATACGCCACGTCATGGTTCTCCCGTGAAGATTTAGATACGTATCTCTATAATCTTGCCGAAGCCGAGAAACGAGATCATCGAAAAATCGCCCGAGACATGGATTTATTCCACATGCAGGAGGAAGCAGCAGGCTCGGTGTTTTGGCATCCCAACGGCTGGACCCTCTATAATATACTGCGGGACTATGTAAAAAAATGCATTCAGCAAGACGGATATCTGGAAGTTTGTACTCCACAGATGATCGATAGGTCATTATGGGAAGCTTCCGGTCATTGGGAAAAATATCGGGAGCATATGTTTATTGCGGAATCGGAAGGCAGAGTCCTGGCCATAAAGCCAATGAATTGTCCCGGAGCCATCCAAATTTTCAAACAGGGAATAAAAAGCTACCGAGATCTGCCGCTGCGTCTCGCGGAATTCGGCTGCTGTCATCGGAACGAACCCTCCGGCTCGCTCTACGGCGTCATGCGTGTCCGCGGATTCACCCAAGACGACGCGCATATTTTCTGCACGCCAGAGCAAATCATTTCCGAAACTAAAAAATTCTGCCGACTACTGACAAAAATCTACAACGATATGGGATTTAGCTCCTTCAGCGTGAAATTCTCCGATCGGCCCGAAGCAAGAACCGGATCCGACGAAATCTGGGATCTCGCCGAGAACCTGCTGAAAAAAGCCACCATTGAATCCGGACTCGAGTTCGTCACCAATAAAGGAGAAGGTGCATTCTACGGTCCAAAATTGGAGTTTGTGCTGAAAGATAAACTAGGACGCGATTGGCAATGCGGCACATTGCAGGTGGATTTCCAAATGCCAGAACGATTGGGCGCCGTATACACCGGCGAAGATGGAGAAAAACATCATCCTATCATGCTGCATCGAGCCGTTCTGGGATCTCTGGAGAGATTCATCGGCATACTTTTGGAAAATTACGCGGGGAAATTACCTCTGTGGCTGAGTCCGGTGCAAATGGTCGTGGCCACCATCACAAATGACTCGGATTCCTACGCTAAAAAGTTTTTTACCGCTCTGGAGCAAAATAATATTAGAGCAAAACTCGATTTAAGATCCGAAAAAATTTCCTATAAAATAAGAGAACATTCGGTTGCTAAAGTGCAACTAATGGCAGTGTTGGGAGCA
The DNA here is from genome assembly GCA_031284345.1 of Holosporaceae bacterium. GTDB lineage: Bacteria > Pseudomonadota > Alphaproteobacteria > UBA3830 > UBA3830 > BNWE01. Next base: position 4,878 of record JAITAC010000005.1, read on the forward strand.
AATGAATCTGCCTCTAATGCCATAACTATTAGAAAAATCGACGGTGCTCAGGAAACTTTGTCGTGGGAAGAAGCGCTAGATATAATAAAAAAATCATGCTCAGTTCCCTCTACCTAAGCAGTAATTTATGTTATGACATTTTTAAAAGACCAGATTAAAGATTCTTTCATTTCAGTAAAAAGAATGCTGCTGAAAATAGTAAATGCAGCTGAAATGCAGGTGGAAAAATACGGAGCTCGCTATGTGTCCTTCGGCTCATTTTCTCTCATAAATTACGTTTTCCCTATTTATATGTGGTCAGACGACAATTGCCTGAATACGTCGGTGTTGTTGATAAGAGCACTGGCCGGTCTACTAAATTTTTTTCTGCTCATGCATGAATCCTGGAGCAAACCATTAAAAAGATATCTACCACTTTATTGGTACTTTACGGTTATGTTTTCGCAGTCGTTTTTTGCATCGTATATGCTATGTCTCGAAGGATTGACCGTTTTTTGGATCATAAATATATCATTAGCCATGATTTTATCTCTTATTGTGCTGGATTTCTACAGTTTCATGATTGTATTTCCTCTGGGGATCGTGCTGGCATATATTGTTTTATTTATCAATGATACCAAAATTAATCTGATTTTTTCCAAGGATATTCCATTCCAAGTTGTATATCTTATAGTGCTTTCCGGCATAATTTCCATCGTTTTTTCCAGAAATAAAGAAAAAATCGAACAGGAAAAAATGAACGCACTGCAGGTACTGGGCGCGACATTGGCTCACGAAATGAGAACTCCTCTCTCGACGGTCAGCATGATTTGCAAAATTATGAACCGCAATTTGGCCGTAGCACCCGAAGATATACAACAATTATCATTAAATGTGAAAAAAATAGAAAACGAAGCAAAAGAAATGATGGTCACGGTAGATATGATCTTAACAAAAATAAATCAATTGCATACCGCTGATAGTTTTGAAAAGTGTAGCATGAAAGAATGCATCAATACTATGTTGGAGAGGTATCCATTCTATGATAATGAGCGCAATTTAGTCAAAATAAACTGTAGTCACGATTTTTTCTTTATGGGGCAAAAGACTGCGGTTGTTCACATACTTTTCAATCTTATGCAGAACGCACTTTACCAAATTCATTCTGTTAATAGTGGATGGATTATGCTTTCCATCAAGAAAAAGCAAAAATACAATGTATTACAGTTTAAAGACACTGCTTTTGGCATAGATCCCGACATATACGATCGGCTGTTCGAACCCATGGTGACGAAAAAATCTGCCGGAACCGGACTCGGACTTCATTTTTGTAAAACTGCGATAGAGTCCATGGGCGGTGAGATTACCTGTGAATCGGAGTTCGGCAAATATACAGAGTTTTCACTTTCGTTTCCCAAGATAACGCAGATATAGTACCAGGTCCCATTTTGAATTATCCGCAACAACTTGCGGAGTGCATACTGTACCAGTCGCTGCCCCGTCGACAATGGCAAATCATGGCAAATCAGAGATGGGATTTCATATATTTTCATTAGCTAAAATCATTTAAGATTATTAACGCGAACTATGGATTATTTAAGCCTTTGTTATTTGCGAGAAGATAGTTGAAATGGAAGGTTTTTTATCAGTCAGCTGATATGCAATAATAGTTGAGAGAATATGTACGGTAATAGTTCATGAGATATGAGACATATTTAATCTCCCATAGGTTGAGTTAATATACTCCATAGGAGTCATACCGTGCAAGCAGTTGTGAGGTCGGGAGTAGTTGTATTTTCTGATATATTTTTGCAACTCAGAATTTGCGTCTTCTGCAGTTGTGGTATCACGGAAGCGCCCTCTCAATTTTGAAATGCATCAAGGTTCCAATCGACGGTAGAAAAAACATGTCGATCGAAG
>JAITAC010000008.1 GCA_031284345.1 Holosporaceae bacterium
GGCGTAATTGTGGACATTTTCGATTCCAACGAGATTCTAGAGGCAAAATTATTAGCCGGCGGAGCCAGGTACGATATGGTTTTTCCTACGGCATGGCCCAATTTTTCCCGTCAGCTGAAAGCGGGAATTTATCAAAAAATCGATATGGCAAAAGTGGATCGAAAAATATTCGATGCGGATATTATGGCACGATTAGCGGAAAATGATAATGAAAATGATTATGCGGTTCCGTATCAATTTGGCATATCCGGCATCGGAATGGATGAGAGCCTCGTTGATAAGCTCGTACCCAACGCTCCCAAGGATAGTCTGGCCATAATATTTGATCCGGTTTATGCGGAAAAAATCAGCAAATATAGAATATCGCTGTATGAGTCTCCTTGCGAATTATTTCCGGCAGTGCTGGCGTATCTGGGACTCAATCCGGAAACGGAAAAAGAAGAAGATATTCGTGCGGCTTCTGGGCATTTGAGAAAGATAAGACGTCATATCTCGAAATTTACCGCCTATGGCTTTGAGGATATCGCGTCCGGAAACGCCTGTGTCACTCTCAGCACGTCCGGAGACATAATAAAAATAAGAACTGACAATAAAAAACCTCATGTAAAATTTTTCCTGCCCAAGGAAGGGGCGCCGCTGTGGGTGGACGTCATTGCCATTCCAAAAGGAGCGCGACATTTGAAAAACGCCTATGCATTCATGAGATTTTTATTTCATCCGAAGGTAATTGCTCAGATTACTAATAAAACTTCCCGCGCCAATGCCGTGACCGCTTCGGTGCAATTCGTGGACAGTACTTTAGCAAGCGATGTCAATATATATCCGAGCGCGAAAATTCGCAAGAAATGCTATATTGAGAAAACACTGGATCCAAAAATAGAATCACTGAAGACGCGTCTGCTGACAAAAATAAAATCCATGGGAACGGAAGAAGATGACTAAATTTTATTTTATGTTCTTTCTGTGTCTTTCTTGCGCCACCGATAAGACGCCGGAACTGCCAAATCTAAATGCAGAGTCATTTTCCTATGAAGGAATGATGCAAAAACAAAAAGAATTGAAGCAAAAGGCCATGGCCATAAAAAAGGAAAATGCTGAACTTGATTAGTAAAAAGTCAGTGCCAAAGCTCACCATCTGCCGTAACTAGTTGGGGTGGGGCAAGAATGCCGATTCTAGCAGTCTCTTGGGAATTCGCGTATGATAGAATTCGTAGAGTGACCGTATGCTGGAAGTCATCTCTTGTAAAACTAGTGTTTTTTTAGGATAATGACGATAATTTTTTTACGAGGAAATACAAACATGAACACGTATAGAACTCACACCTGTGGAGAATTGAGAATAAATCACGTGGGAACTCAAGTGACTTTGTCCGGATGGGTACACAAAAAGAGAGATCATGGCAATTTGCTATTCATCGATCTTCGGGATCACTATGGCATAACCCAGTGCGTTGTGGATTCTGGCAGTGAAGTGTTTGGGGAAGTGGAAAAAATTAAGCACGAATGCATCGTAACGGTGATCGGAACCATCGTGGAGAGGGAAATAGCCACCATTAACAATGAAAATCCCACAGGTCAAATAGAAATTCGCATTGAGGAGTTTAAAGTTTTATCATTGGTGGATAATCTTCCAATGGCCATCAGCAGTATTTCGGATACGTCCGAAGAAAACCGATTAAAATATCGTTTCTTGGATCTGCGCCGGGAAAAAATTCATAAGAACATCGTGCTTCGCTGCAATATTATCGCCAGTATTCGGGAGAAAATGCGAAAAGCCGGTTTTTTGGAAATCAGTACGCCAATTTTAACCGCCAGTTCTCCGGAAGGAGCACGGGATTTTTTGGTGCCCAGTCGTCTGCATCCGGGACAATTTTACGCGCTGCCACAGGCGCCACAGCAGTTCAAGCAGCTGCTGATGGTGGCGGGATTCGATAAATATTTCCAGATAGCTCCATGTTTTCGAGATGAAGACAGTCGGGCCGACAGATCTCCGGGAGAATTTTATCAATTGGATTTCGAGATGTCCTTCGTAACGCAGGATGACGTATTCAGCACCATCGAGCCCGTCATCTATGAGATATTTAAGGAATATACGACCAAAGCTGTTTCGTCCTATCCGTTTCGTCGTATTTCCTACGACTACGCGCTGCTGCGCTATGGCACAGACAAGCCGGATTTGAGAAATCCACTGCTCATAAGTGAAGTAAAAGATATATTTGAGGACTCTTCCTTCGCGGCCTTCGCAAATGCTGTGAAAAATGGAGCCGTCGTGCGAGCTATTGGGGTCGTCGGAGCCGAAAAGCAGCCACGCAGCTTCTTCGATAAGCTGAACGACTGGGCAAAAGATCACGAAATGCCCGGACTTGGCTACATTATTTTTAATGGCGAAGAGGTCAGAGGTCCCATAGCAAAATTTCTCACAAGTGAGCAGATTTACGCAGTAAGAGAGCGCGCACTGGCGCCAAGCCAAATCGCCATCGAGCAGTTGGAGCAGTGGAAAAATCGCGTGGGAATGGCCTACAACGGAGCAGTTTTTTTTGTCTGCGACCAGAAGAAAAAAGCGGAAAAATTTTCCGGATTACTGCGACAAAAATTGGGAAACGATCTGAATCTGTGCACCGATAGCTTCGAATTCTGCTGGATTGTGGATTTCCCCATGTACGAATTAAACGAAGATACCGGCACCATTGACTTCTGTCACAATCCTTTTTCCATGCCACAGGGAGGAATGAAGGCATTGCTCCGGGAAGATCCTCTGGATATCAAAGCGTATCAGTATGATATAGTCTGCAATGGTGTGGAATTATCCAGCGGCGCCATTAGAAATCACGAGCCGGATCTCATGTTGAAAGCCTTCGAAATAGCCGGCTACGATCCTGAGGTGACAAAAGAGAAATTTAAAGGAATGTTTAATGCATTTCGGTTCGGAGCTCCTCCGCATGGTGGATGCGCTCCGGGTATTGATAGAATCGTAATGCTAATAGCCGAAGAGCCGAATATCAGAGAAGTTATTCCATTCCCTCTGAATCAGCAGGCTCAGGATTTGATGATGAATGCTCCATCCAATGTTTCGGAAAAACAACTGAAAGAATTACATATAAAATTGAATTTACCCAAAAAAAATGTCTAATGGAGAAATATAAAATGAAAAAAATAAAAAAATACTTGGAATTTTTTGCGATTGCAACAACATTTGCCATCGGAAGCATGAATTATATGGAGGCCGTTACTCTCAAAATCACTTGCAGATCAAAGGGAAAAGAGCTGGAGCTGCTGCGCAAAGCCATTGAGGAATGGATGGTGAAACACGACGGTGAGCATAAGGTGGAAATCGTAACGCTTCCCCACGCCAGCAACGAGTGTTTCGCGCTGTATCAGCAGTGGTTTGGAGCGGAAAGCTTTGACGTTGACATTCTTCAGCTGGACGTCGCCTGGGTGGGAATTTTTTCCGATTACCTGTTAGCTCTGGACGAATATTGCGCCGGTCAGCTGGACATGAACGATTATTTTGACATAATCAAGGAAAATATGTACGGTAATGATGGCCGCATAATCGCTCTTCCCCTCTATACGGACTGCGGTATGATATATTATCGTCGCGATCTGCTGGAAAAATATGCAAAGCCAGTTCCACAAACTCTGGAGGAAATGTACGATACTGCTTTGTATATCCAAAACGAAGAACGCAAAGATGAATCAAAGCAAAATAAATTCTACGGTTTTGTGCTGCAGGCTAAAGCCTTCGAAATCTTGACCTGTAATTTTGCAGAAATACTAGACGCCTGCGGTGGCGCCATCGTAAAAAATGACGTCGTCGAAATAAACTCCGCCCGAGGAAGCTACGCCATCGAATTCATGATAAAATGTCAAAAAAATATCATGAGCCGTAGCGTTCTAAACTATTCCGAAGAAGATGCCCGCGGTGTTTTTCAATCGGGAAATGCCGTGTTCATGCGAAATTGGCCCTATGCCTACGCTCTCATGAATGATCCATCAACGGCAGTCGCCGGCAAAATCGGCGTAATGACGATACCGCCAAGTGCCGTCAACGGTAAGGAATCCGGCGTGCTCGGAGGATGGTTTATGGGCGTCTCCAGATATTCAAAACATAAAGAATTGGCCGCAGATCTCGCGATGTTCATCTCCGGTAAAGCACAGCAGAAGATCAGGGTGGAATTCTCCTACTTGCCAACATTCAAGAGCTTGTATAGCGATCCGGATGTTTTGAAGATGAATCCGTTCGTGGCAAATATGCAGAAACCACTGCTAAACGCTGTCGCAAGACCTTCCAAAGTGTTTGGGAAAAATTACACAAAAGCCAGTTCCGAAATATTTAACACCATTAATACAATATTGACCGAAAGTATTGATAATACAGAAGATTTTAACGCTAACAAACACATGAACCGCCTAAATGAAAAATTATCGCGTCTCCTGCAGGAAAAACAGCAAAAAAAAATAACCAACACCGCAGAAGATGATAGTAAAACAGGCTTTTTTAGGAGTATACTAAATTCAATTATGAGATTTTTTGGAAAACATTAAGGAATGGAGTATTTGTTTGCAAAATCAAAAAACTAATAAAAAGCGGTTTGATTTTTCTAACTGGTTATTTTTGTTTCCTTGCCTGTTCGTATTAGTTTTATGTGCCGGTTGGCCACTGATCAGAACGGTATTTTTTAGTTTTACGAATGCGACTCTTGATAATTTAAATCACGCAGATTTTGTAGGCGTAAATAATTTTATATCTTTAGCCCGCGATCAAGACTGGTGGAAAGCGGTTTTCAATACGTTTGTGATAGCTGGCATTTCTGTTCCGCTGGAGACGTTTCTTGGCATGATAATTGCTCTGATGCTCCATACGAATTTCCGGGGTAGGGGACTAATGAGAGCAATTGTGCTGGTACCCTGGGTAATTCCCACGATTGTCTCAGCTCGCATGTGGGCCTGGATGCTGAATGACTCATACGGCATCATCAACGAGCTTCTTCTCAAAGCGTCTCTAATCAAGATGCCGGTTCCGTGGATTGCCTCTCATTTTCTCAGTATTGTATCCATAATAATTGTGGAAGTCTGGAAAACGACTCCGTATATGGCTCTCTTGCTGCTGGCCGGACTGCAGGGGATGCCGCAGGACTGTTTCGAGGCAGCAGAAGTGGATGGCGTACCTCTGCGAAGAAGGTTCACCAGTATTATTCTCCCCATGATGAAACCAACCATAATCGTCGCCGTAATATTCCGGACGTTGGATGCCGTGAGAATTTTCGATTTGGTTTATGTATTGAGTAGTGGTAATAATTCCAATGCCACGATGTCGGTTTTTGCCAGACGTCACCTTGTGGACTATGCGGACGTTGGATTTGGATCTGCTGCTGCTACGGCTTTGCTGTTTTTCATTGCGTTTCTTGGGGTGTTGTATATTTCTTTTAACCAAAGAAAGCTTCAAAAAATGGATTGACCCAAATGCTTACTTTAGAAAATAAATGGAAATGCAGAAAAATAATAAAAAACACAATATTTTTCAGTTTGTGCGTTGGAGTAGCGATTTACTGTCTGTTTCCCTTCTATTGGGCGGTGGTTTCGTCGCTGCGGGACAGTGCCAGTCTATTTTCTACGGAATTTTTTCCATCAAAAATTACATTTGAAAATTATAAAAATGTTCTCGGTGATTCAACTTTTGGATGCTCTTTTTTGAATTCCACCATTGTTGCTACATTTACATCATTTTTGACATTATTAATATGTCTTTTGGCGGCATATCCGCTGGCGCGCCACTCATTTCCTGGCAAAAAAAGAGTACTAATGATAGCTCTTAGCGTAACGACTCTTCCTCATGTGGCGGTTTTGTCCGGAATGTTTGAGCTAATTCGCATACTTGATCTCTATAACGAAAAATCTGCATTGATCATCACCTACATGATAATCACCGTTCCTTTTACGCTATGGATCATGACTAATTTCGTGCGCAGTATCCCCAAAGAGATTGAAGAGGCCGCTATCATGGACGGCGCTAGCCCATATACGATTCTCGTTAAGGTATTTCTGCCAATACTGGGACCGGCCATTGTTACCACTGGCCTACTGGCGTTTATTGCCGCCTGGAACGAATTCCTGTTTGCTCTTACCTTCACTCTGACGAATCAGGCGAGGACGGTGCCGGTTTCTTTGGCGTTGTTTAGCGGAGCCAGCCAGCATGAATTGCCTTGGGGGTTGATTATGGCCGCCAGCGTCATCGTGACACTTCCGCTGGTGCTGCTTGTGGTGGTTTTCCAAAAGAGAATTATTTCCGGTCTGACGGCGGGGTCCATTAAGGGCTGAGTCTGCATGTTGGTTCGCGTAGATTGTAATGTCTCCCCATCTTGTTTTGTAAGAAAAACAGCCCATGGTTGCGGTTGTAATATTATTTTTGAGAAAAGATATGATCTACACATCCTACTTTGCATTTATTCCTAAACTACCGGCAGATGTGCTCAAAATCAGCATTGCTTTATATACACCGCAGTGGGCGCGAATTGACGGGTATTTCACGTGTTTGAATCCGACGGAACAGCTGTTGAGAGAAGCGAAATCCGGAGCAATTCCCATTGGGGAAGCGATGAAAAAATATCGTAGCGAAATTTTGAGTAAATTATCTCCCACTAAAGTTTATGAGAAACTGATCGAAATGCTGAATAAAAGCGCTAAACAACACCTCGCACTTTTGTGCTACGAAAAACCAGGCGAAGTATGTCATCGTAGATTTGTCGCCGAATGGCTTGAAATAGGGAATTCCATTTCTGTTCCGGAATACGTAATTGAAAACGAGCAACTCTCTCTAATTTAAGTTTGTTTTGTTTGCGATATTTGACGTCTCTTCAATTTTCTTGAATGTTA
>JAITAC010000040.1 GCA_031284345.1 Holosporaceae bacterium
AAAGTAACGAATAGTATAAATCTTTCCAATCAGGATTCATCAACTCAATCAGTCGCAATTTCTCCTTTCTGCCGAGATGTTTCAGTCGTTTTTCCCTCTTTATCGCCTCCGTAATATCCTCGTAAACTTCAAAATATCCCGATTTATCAACTCCGTATTTTTTCGTAAAACCATCGGCTATCTTGGATTTATGCTCATGAATTCTGCGAATCAAATTGTTAATAACTCCGGCGTACAGCGTACCGTTCCTCTTACTGAACAAAAGATGTAGCAATATCCGCTCATTTTTCAGCTTAAAATGTGTATGTAACCAGTATTCTGAGATCGGTTTTACTGATACCGACGTTATTTTCTACTTTGTAGCCTTTCCACTCGATGTCTCTCAGTTTTTTATTAGTTTTCGGAGCATGCGACACCTCAATCGAAACGCCGCAATTTTGAGTCAGCATTTTACTTATACCGACGACAACGAGCGGAGCGATCGTGTGAAATTTGTCTTTTTTCTCAATGAAATCATTTATAACGTCGACGTGACCTTGTAACTGTGTAACACCAATCTTTGCGTAAAAAAGTCCATTTATTTCATTGACGAAATATCCAAATTTAATGGCAGCATAGGGACAAATTCCAAACGAAGTTTTGCTTCTAAAATCGCTTAGTGCCCTCATTTCGACTGCGCTAAGTCGAGGTCTGATATGCGAATTATCAGGATTGTACAGATCTTCCATTTCGCGGCGCAAATCAGCTATATTCCTTCCGGCAGGATTGACACCTATGTTCTCGTATTCATAAATAACATAATCTCCGCCAAAAAATCGTGATAATTCTCTCGCCACAGCCCAATGAACATTACCATTAACATCGACAGTACCATCATTATTAACATTTCCGTTTGGATCGACAGAAGGTCCAGCAATAGGATTCTCAGCCATCATTGGTCGCTCAGCCATATGACCAAGCGCATCTGCTATTGTTGGAAAATTTGACCTAATAAATTCGTGCATCACGGCGTATCCAGCTTGCAAATTACTGCCTGACAAGCCTCTAATATTTCCCGCTGTCCTTTCGCCGATAAAATCTACAAAGACCGCATTTGCATTAGCGTTGTAGGTACCATCAAAAACCCCACCGCCAGCTGGAGCAGTCATAAAATTGTTGCGATTTCCAATAGAAAAATTACTTGTTCCTCCGAAATACCGCATTGCTTGCACAAATCTTCCATATACTCCAGCATTAATAATATGACTTCCAGCTAGAGTTACGACGGGATAATCATCTCCAAGCGCATCAGGCGACGTTGCAATATTATCGAACATCTGGCGCAGAATGCCTTCTTTTGTTGAATAATCATCTCGATAGGCTAACATCATTGCAGAATTATTTCTTATATTTCCTCCGATGCGAGCGCGTTTGCCGGTTCCTCCCATGTCAGCACCGACCTCGAATCCTATCATAAAATTGCCGGAAACGGGTTGTTGGAAGCCAAACGCAACGGTTCCGCTGAATGTGGTCGCACGAAAACGCGTCGGCGCCTCAAATTCTTTGTTAACTTTTGCGTTGGTTTCATGAACCCCGACGTTTACACCGAGTCCGACATATCCTCCGGCGTAATCCTCTGCAGAGGAGTTGATTTTTGTATCAAAAATAGCGGTTGAAGCTGTGCCGGAACCGGGCGATTCGGTTTTGGAGGTAGCATCCGAAGCGACAGGCGACGCAACATTGTCCGACGGTTGCTTCTCGGTTAATCCTTCCGCCTGCAATTCGCACGCCAAAACCAACAGCGAACAACACAAAAACCTACTCATGGTATATCTCCTGCAATATCATTGCATTTACAATATATGTATGAGAGTTAATTATTTGTTAATATGGCTTAATTTGTAAGCATCAACGCATTATTATTTCCCATCATCCAGCCGACAATCGTAGCGGTTTTTGCTGAATTTACAGGCTTCCTTTGCGATATTTAGCAGCATCAATCTGATTTTCGTATCGTCGATTTCTCGATAGATTTTCGTCAATTTCCCGATTTCATCGCTGGTAATGTCATTGTTGCTGCAGTTATAGATAACGTCGCGCTTGAAATCAAGGAAAAAGCAGGAATATTCCACACTGAGCTCGCGGCAAATTTTGTGTAAAACGCTGACCTTTAGGCTCTGGCGGCCATTTTCGTATTCTCGAATCTGCCGCAGCGAGACTCCAGTACGCTTGCTCAGTTCTGCCCGACTAAAACCAAGCTCCAATCGTCGCTGTTTCAGTCGATTCCCGATATGAATGTCTAACTTGTCCATCTGAAGCCCGAAAAAAATATCATCATCGGAATGATAATACATCGATACACACTTGATAGCAAGCTATACCATATATTCTGCTGAATATCAAACAAAAATAGAGCATATTAAAACGCGATAACGGATATCATCAATATAAATATATCGCAAAAACAAGCAGTTATATTCTAGCGTACAGAAATGTATACACGCTTCTGAGGAAACGATAGCATTTTCGAGTGAATAATTGGAAGTAAAAACAGTGATAAAAAGCAATTTAAGGTACATCATGCGCAAAAAAGGTATCTCGTTGAGAAAATTGGCGTTTGAATCCGGCGTTGCCGAAAGTACTTTGATGAAAGTCCGCGAAAGCGTCAGCATCAGGAATTGCAAACTAAGTACTCTCGAAAATGTTGCTAAAACTCTTGGTTGCAAAATAAGCGACCTTTTCGAAGAAGAAAAAGGATGATCGCCGGTTGTGGAGAAAATTATTTTTTCTACTTTGTAATATTTCTTGCCACACAAGTATGACACCGATCGTTCGCATGCAGTGCGTAACAAGATTATTTTTCCTGTGATAATCGGAATCGCTCGCAGACATGAATATCCTGAAATACCGATCGTTTTTCCCTGCGACCTAAGTAATGTGATAGCGTAAGTCAACCTTAAGATCAAATATTTCGTCCGGTTTGCGGGAATGCTCTCTTTTTTGAGAGTATTCATATCGACGCTAGTTATAATCCTCTTCGATGGCCTTTTCGACTTCTTCCACAGACCATAAAGGCGGAAGTTTCAGCGGTTTCGGAAAATTTTCGTATTTCATTCTTATGTGCAGACTTGTTCTT
>JAITAC010000066.1 GCA_031284345.1 Holosporaceae bacterium
AAGAGGATATTTTGTTGTGACAGTTGGCAATATCAATGCGGAGGACGTACAAAAATACATAGAAAATCAGGAAATTCATCATAAAACTGATAATTTCAAAATATCAGAATTTTGAGTTCACTCTTAACTACCGCTTTGCAAGCGTAACCTCAAACCACCGGCTTTAGCCGGTCGTAGTTGATCTAATTTCTTCAATTCTTCCTTCGCGGCTTTGGACAACCCATCGCTCAAATAACTCGATTTCTTGGACATTTGCAACCTCCTGTACTGATAAACACTGCTAACATAAGGATTATAGCAATAACTACAAACCTTCTCAATACATTATCGATAGTTAATAATGGGAAATGGTATGACTCCTATGGAGTATATTAACTCAACCTATGGGAGACTAAATCTGTCTCATATCTCATGAACTATTACAGTTGCAATTTCAGGAAATTTCATCATGGTTCTCATTGCGAATGAGTATATAAATCGGTGAGAAATAACCCTTAACATCAATGGGGCTCCAGGATCAGTAGGGTGGTGAGCGCCGTTAACGGAAATTTTACAATTTTTTTATATCATGGTACCTGGTGGAAGAGGATTCGTGCCATAAAATCTGATAAAAAACAGAAATACACGTCAAAATCAGTGTGTTACTGAATCCGCTGGGCGATAAACAACAAAAATTAAATAGTTGAATTTAATCTAATTAAATTTTATGATTATTCCGTGATTTTTGTCGGAGTATTATCGTGCATACATTCGTCGATTCTATTGCTTCTCCCATATTTATGTCGATTTTAATGCTACTGTTTTTTCTGTATACCTGGAAAGAAAAAACATTGCTGTCTGCAATCGGATATACCGCTGTCTTGGGAGTACTTTTGTATGGAATAATTTTTATCATCTCCGGAGCCTTGCATTGAATGAAATTTTTCATTTGATTGCCTTCAATGTGGTTATATTAATTTTAATCATTGCGGATTTTTTTTTCGTATCCAAAAAAAAAACATTGGCAAATGCCATTTTTCTCACATTTTTATGGATATTTTTGGGGCTATCGTTTTCGATTTACATATATATTTGGGGGGGGAAAAATTTATTTTACGAGTATCTAACCGCCTACTGCGTAGAGAAGTCTCTGAGTGTCGACAATATATTCGTATTCATGCTGATTTTCCAAAAGATGAACATAGATGGCGAGTACCAGCGTAAGCTATTATTTCTGGGAATTTTTAGCGCGCTGATTTTTCGCGTAATAATGATTTTAATGGTATCTAGCCTGCTTCATTCGTTTCATTTTATGATGTGGATATTTGGTGTTTTGCTATTTTATGCTGGCGTTGCGGCGTTTCAATCTCCAGAAGACGGGAAAAATTTTGGAGGTGTCGTATTGAAAAAAGCGGCAGCGTATCTGAATATATCCGAAAAAAATCACGACGGACGTTTTTTTATTTCCGAAAACGGCGTGACGAAAATAACAATTTTGACCGTGACGATTTTTTGCATAGAAATCTGCGACATAGTTTTTGCATTTGATTCTATTCCGGCATTATTTTCTATTACCGACGATCGATTTGTGATATATACATCCAACGTTTTTGCCATAATTGGCCTCAGATCGCTGTACATTGTGTTTGCGAAGTTTGTGGGAGAGCTTCACTATCTGAAATACGGAGTCGCACTGATATTATGTTTAATAGGGACGAAAATGATGTTGTCAAATTACATACATTTTGATTCATATGTTTATTTACTTGTAATAGCGGGGATACTGATAGTTTCGTCGGGCATGTCTGCGATTAAAAATCATATGAAGAAGTCTAGTGGTGAAAAATGATTTTTATAGACGTAGAAAGTTTTTTAGCCAAGCGACATATTTCATTTAAACACGCAGCGATGGCGTGTATGTTTTCGATATGTATTTTATTTGCCATACTGTTGGACGGAAATTATATATCCATTGCAGCCATTTTTATTATTGGATTCATGTGCATGTTGTTTGCGCGAGAAATCAAGCGACTGCGCGAGTATAATCAGATTGTGACGTTTCAAAAGGACATTGTGGCCGGAGGATTGGACGTCTCTTTGTTTGCTTTTTTTGCTTTTTCCGAAAATGGCAAATGCGTATTTTTTAATCGAGTGGCACAGAATCTATTTCCCGGTTTCAAGGTGAAAACCATTGAAGATTTTATTTTTTGTTTTGGAAAATATCCGCAGGTTGTGGCGGTGATTCGTATTTTGCAGGAGTCTGCTTTGAATCGCAAGCCATCGCACCGAGATGTTCCCATGAAATTGAATTCCAGTCAGACGTCCTTATGGCGGATAGCGGCCTCTCCTCTGATGGAGCGTCCTGGATTCTCCGGCTGGACCATTGTAGATTTGACGCCGTCGACGTCGGAAGTTAAGTCGCTGGACGCCAATTGCAAATTCCTTCTGGATCTGCTCAATAATGCTCCTTTCGGCTATGTCTGTCTGAACGAAAATGACGAAATCACTTTTTGCAACGGTGCGTTTTCCAATTGGATAGGCATGCCTTCGGAGCGACTAGTTGGAAATGGCATATTAAAATACATCGTGAAAGAAAAAAGCGAGGGGATTGGTTTTGTTGGCTTTAAAAAATCTATGCTGGATCCGCAAATTCCGCTGAAATTGACGCTGAAAGCGGAAAATGGCGACGAAACCGAAATTGTGGCGCGTCCCATTATGGAAAATTCCTACGATCAGAAAATATATCTGATGCTAAAAGAGGCCCACAATGGCGGAGACCTGATGCAGGCGCTCGGAAAAACAAAGCTGTATTTTGAACACATATTTGAAGATGCCCCTGTTGGAATACTCATAACTGATGGCGCTGAAGAAATAAATTCTTCCAATGCTACATTAAAAAATCTCATGGGAGTAGAAAAAATAGACAAACTTTCATTCCTGGATTTTATTGCCGATGATCACCGAGAAGCCGTAAGAGAAAAATTATATAAGTTGGTGAGCGGAATTTATAAGTCATTATCACCATTTGAAATACAATTTAAGAATCAGCCCCAAAAAGCGGTTATGATCTACGCCACTAAAATAGAGGAAAGCAAAAGAACCAAGGAAAATGATGGACTTGTCATTTATTTCGTCGACGTTACGGAAACTAAGGAGCTGCAGCTAAGGTTTGTGCAATCGCAAAAAATGCAGGCGGTGGGACAGTTGGCCGGCGGCATCGCGCACGATTTCAATAATCTACTGACGGCCATAATTGGCTATTGCGATTTACTGCTGGAAAAGTATATGCCGTCGGACCAGTCTTTTAACGATGTGATACAGATAAAACAGAACGCTAATCGAGCGTCGAATCTAGTGAAACAACTGCTAGCATTCTCGCGGCAGCAGACACTGCAGCCGAAAATATTGAGCGTAACGGACATGATCAGCGAATTATGTGCTCTGCTGAAGCGACTTCTGGGGGCCAGAATCGAGCTAAAAGTCGAGCACGGCAGAGACATTGGTTTTGTGAAAGTCGATCAGATACAATTTGAGCAGGTCATAATAAATCTTGCGGTAAACGCCCGGGACGCCATGAAGGACGTCGGTACGTTGACCATTCGCACGTCGCCCTACGAGTCCAAGGAGCCGAAATTCTTGCGCGGAGATACAATGCCTCCGGGAAATTACGCGCTCATCGAAGTGGAAGACACCGGATCCGGTATTTCCGAAAGCGATATGAATAGAATTTTCGATCCGTTTTTCTCCACTAAAGCCAAAGGACATGGAACCGGACTCGGATTGTCAACGGTCTACGGCATCATCAACCAAACAGGAGGATTTATATCTCTGGAAAGTAAAGTTGGAATCGGCACGAGATTCAGCATCTATTTCCCGGTGAGTGCTTCAAGCAAAAGTATCCCACCGGAAGACATCGAAAAAGCACCGGAAAATAAAAACATCGATCTAACCGGAGGCGGCACAATCTTGCTGGTGGAAGACGAAGACGCTGTCCGAATGTTCAGCACTCGAGCGCTCCGCAATAAAGGATATAGCGTAATCGAAGCATCAAACGGCGAATCCGCTCTGGAATTCATCAGAAAAGGTACACAATCAATAGATCTGGTGATAACCGACGTCGTCATGCCAAAAATGGACGGTCCAACATTGATGACAAATATCAAAAAACATAATCCGCAGATGAAAGTGATATTCATATCCGGCTATACGGAAGATAGCTTCCGCGAATCGCTGGCCAATGATAGCACCGTGTATTTTCTGTCTAAGCCGTTTAATCTCAGAGAACTGGCTCAAAAAGTAAAAGAAGTAATGGGCGATACTCGCTAAATTTTTTTCCTATAGTTGCCAGAAATGTGATAATGCCATTGCCTAGTGTCTTACCATCCCGCGGCGAAAGAAAAATTTTTTATATAAAAAATTACCATATTATTTATTACCATTATTTGCTATAATCTTTAAAAATGGAGTAAAAATATGATATTTAACAAAAAAAACTTTTTTATCTTTTGTTTCTTTTCCTTAACACAATTATTCGCGGCAGATGCTAGTGAGCATCCGACAACCTGTAGCAATGTAACAAGTAGCGGCATTCCGGTACCGCCTATTTCGGCGCTGTTGGATGATGATGATGCTACTCCGCCACCTCTTCCTAATGAAGTTGCTTCCAATTATAGTTTGTTGGAAAAACTGAATCCAGGAGATCTTACTTTCAAGAATTATCAGTTATATATTGAGTACACCAAGGAAATAGGATTGCCACAGACACTCATCGTAGGAGCTGGAAGAGGAAAATCCCATCCTATATCAAAGATAAATCACTATGATCAAGTTGCTTATGAAAAACCACACAATTATTTCTTGGTCGACCTGAATCCAGAATTCAAACCAGACCTCTGCCTCAGTATCCTAAACCTGAGTCCTGAGCTTTGCGGCGGTAATTATCGCTATGTTATATTTGAAAACGTCAATATGGATTATTCATTTACGCCAAAAGCCATGGAAGCCGCATTTAGTATTCTGGCTCCTGGAGGCTCAATTATTTCTTCTGGTATTCCAAATATTTGTGGAAAAGATTTTATTCCAGAAGAGATAAACGAAAATGATTCATCGATAAAACAATTTAATTTTATCGGAGGAGAATATTTTTATAAAGAAGGAAACGAAGGTCAACAACTCTTGGGAAATAGTATTTATTGTGACGCAGTGTCTGGTGCAGATAACAGTATATTATCATATCATTCTTCCGCTGCACACATTGATTTTTACAGTAAAAACAGTGCTAATTTTATGATGTTTTTGGGTTTGTCTCCAAACGAAGCTGATATAAAATTTAAATATATCTACTGTGATTTTGAAAAATGGCCCCGAAAAGACAACGAGATTCTTTTCAGAGAATACGGACATCGCATGATTTTCCCGTTTGGTAAGATACTTATGATCATAACCAAAAAGCAATAGTGTGATCCGCGAAAAAAAACGCTGGAGCATCGATCCCAAGACTTACCGCCCTATGGATTGCGGCAGGTCTTGATTCTGAGATATGGCGCGCGACATTGATTCTGAGATGTGGCGCGCGATTTTTATTCTGAGACTTATTTCCCATATTTATTATACATATAGTCCTTTCCGTGGCGAAAGAAAATTTTTTTATATTATTAGATGAAAAATTACTATATTATTTATTGCCATTATTTGCTATAATCTTTAAAAATGGAGTAAAAATATGATATTTAACAAAAAAAACTTTTTTATCTTTTGTTTCTTTCCCTTAACGCAGTTATTTGCGGCGGATGCTAGTGAGCATCCGACAACCTGTAGCAATGTAACAAGTAGCGGCATTCCGGTACCGCCTATTTCGGCGCTGTTGGATGATGATACTCCGCCAGCTATTTCGTCACCTCTTCCTCAGGAAGTTGCTTCCAATGATAGTTTATTGGAAAAACTGAATCCAGGAGATCTTACTTTCAAGAATTATCAGTTATATATTGAGTACACCAAGGAAAAAGGATTGCCACAGACACTCATCGTAGGAGCTGGAAGAGGAAAATCCCATCCTATATCAAAGATAAATCACTATGATCAAGTTGCTTATGAAAAACCATACAATTATTTC
>JAITAC010000013.1 GCA_031284345.1 Holosporaceae bacterium
CCCAGAAGAAATTTGGATAATTCAAAATGGGATTTGGTATCACAACTCCGAGAGAAGGAAGAAAATATATAATAAAAATGTAAGATAGGCCTCTGAATCAGGATGTTACAGAATCCGTAAGATGATAAAGCAGAAAGGTAATAATATTTTACTTGTTTTTGTATAAAAATATGATATAGCATAAAAATGTAGGATTATTGCGAATTGCAGTGAAAACAATAAATTGTTGCAATATCTTTTTGTTTTAGTCAATTGAAAAACGGAGAAACATTCATGATGCGTAATAAATGGTTAATAATATTAGGAGTCCTATGGGAAGTGTCGAGCTCCGCCGTAACAACTGCTGTAGCGCCGAATATTAATTGGGAGTCCGTATCTAAAAAATTAAGCAATGCACTTATGAAAATCTCCCGGAATGATAAAAATATAGACGAACTAGAAAATATACTAGCAATTTATCCCGACGCCATGCGCCAAACCTTTCTCAACATCTGCATTTGCACAGAAGAAGAATGCACTCCCTCCAATGGAATGCTTATATTTCACATCGAGTATAAAATCGCCAACGAAGCCGAAATCCTTAGTATTCTGGACGGCTATGCAAAACTAAAAAATATCGATCCGAAACTACATGAACAATTAGCGCCACTTCTTTCTAATCCCACCAACAACGCCCACTCTCCACTTGTGGACGCCATACAGGTAACAAACGACACCATCGCAAAATGTTTGATTGCTAATGGCGTAGATCTAAACATAGATGCTCCCCTCTATTACGCCCTACTATTCGATAACGTCGATTTGGCGGTTCTTTTGCTTAAAAATGGAGCAGACGTCAATAAAAGCAATCCACTTTGCATCGCCATACAAAAAAAAATGAATTACATTGCCATATCCCTAATCAATCACTCCAACATCGACATAAATGCAATATCTGATGAATATGGCTCTGCACTCGATAACGCCATATATGCTAATAATCATGATCTCGTAACTCTTCTGCTTGAAAAAGGAGCCACCATAAACGAAAACTCTCCGCTCAATATTGCCATAACAAATCAAATGAATGAATTAATAATCTCTCTAATTAAACAAAATATCATTGATGTAAATAGATATTCACAGGGAGAAACTTTGCTCTACCGCGCCCTGGTAGGAAAAAATAATACCATTGCAAGATTCCTAATTGACAACGGAGCTGATGTGAATATATGTAATCCGCTATGTCCCGTCGCCCTGATGGGAAACGAAGACATTCTTGAACTTTTGATCGAAAAAGGAGCTAACGTAAATACTAACCTCCCACTCAATATCGCTATACAATGTGAAAGGAATATTTGCTCAAGACTTTTAATCAAGCATGGAGCAGACGTCAATAAAGGCAATCCGCTCCGCTTCGCCGTTAGTAGCGGAAATTATGAAATTACCCAACTCCTAATCGAAAATGGAGCCAGTATAAATAAAAATGATCTGATTCCTCTCGCCCTAAAAAGCAAAAATGAAGCTCTCGTGCTATACCTAATAAAAAAAGGAGCCGAACTAAATAAAGAAGATTCACTCATCGCCGCCATACAAAATAAAATGAATGACGTCGCAAAATATTTGATCGATTCCGGTAATATTAACATAAATAAAAATTTAAAAATCACCTCTGATAAGGCTATAACGACATTTCTTTGCTTGGCCATAAAAGAAAAAAACGATGCCATCGCCCAATTACTAATTGAAAACGGAGCAGACATAAACGATAAAAATATATTTTACGACGTTGTCACAAAAGAACGATTTGCCATAGCGGACGTTTTGTTAACTAAAATAAATATAGAAGCCATGGAAAAAAATATCGGCTATATTTTGCTCCGCTACGCCATTGAACATGACAATATAAACATACTGACGTTTTTGCTGAATAAACCCGGATTCGTTAACATCTCCGCCAAAGAATCTTACGGCGATTTGCAGAATACAACGGCACTATATGCCGCAATTTACATGAAAACAAACGAATCATTATTAAAGTTGCTCCTTGATCATGCAGATAAAGATACCATAAACTATGTCTATACAAAAAATATGCAAAGAACAGTAACCGATAATAAAAAACAATATACGTTTTCCGTGATACATAAAAATACCTCTCTTGGTTGCCTAATGCAAAATAAATTTTATCATCTGGCGCCAAATTTTATAGAAAAAGGAGCCGATCCCAATATACCTATTTCATTAGTTCCGGAGATTTCTTGCGATAGTAATATAATTATTAGAAACACTACGCCGCTTTACATTGCTCTGGAGCAGAAACAATATGAATTAGCGCTACTCATGATTAAACACAAAGCCAACGTAAGCGTGCGCTGTAGTAAACAAATTGTTTCGAATAGTGTATCCATTAATCAAATGCAAACTCCTCTGCATTTGATACATCAATTTGTAACACAATTATTCCCCAACGCGAACTTGTATGACGGACAATATCAGGATGAATTGGAAAAAATTTGCGAACAATTTAAAATTGATCCCAATGACTGGATTAAAAAAATGATTTTGCAAAATCCAATCAGAGAAAATATAAATAAATTATGTATACTAATAGAACAAGAACAAAATGAAGCTTTCAAAAAATCTCTAAAAAGGATATTAGAACTTATAGGAGATGACGGCAATATTTTCGCCCAAAAAGCGCTGATTGATCTTAACATTTGGCCTAAATCTTCGGAACTGCAAAAGGATTTGGAAAATAAAATTTCCGAGAGCGCTCAAAAAAATATATTCACCAACTATAAAATTACATGCCCTCTCAAAACCGCAGAAGATTTCGATAAATATTTAGAGGAAGTAGCCGAAAAAGCAGTAGCCGAAAAAAAGGCATATAAAACGAAAAATTACTGGATTCATTTCATTGATAGTTTAGTAGCTCCCAATAAATATGGCTGGAAGTTGCATATTTCTACGATCCCATCGAAAACCAAAGAAATTGCGGAAATTGTTCTACCATTCTGTGAAAAAAATAAGATTTCTCACAAGATACTGAGCTCCATGTCCATATTGCTAAGTCAGTATGACTATGCGAAATTTCCCGCCAATAATCAACCGCTTTTATCCCAAAGAGGGAAACATATTGTGATTTATCCCACCAATGACGAAGAAGCAGAGATGATTGTTCAAACTCTAAATAAACAATTCCTAGAAGCTGGCTTTAGTCGAAAAGATTTTACTTACGTGCATGGTGATTTTCGCGTTGGCCCTTCTGGTGGAATCTATACAAGATTCTGTGTTTTCAATGAACTCTACAACACCACGAGGGGAATCGCTTACATTGATGAAGACACTCTTAAAATATGTGCACAAGACCGTAATATTGAGTGGACACAATATCTGCATCCTTTCCAAGAAATCGGATTATGGAATCGGGAAGAAGATATCACTCACAAAACAGTTTTTGAAATTATGAATTACCTAAAGGAAGACTACAATTTTGAGCTCGATATATTTTAGAAAGTTTTTTTGAAAAAAAATCTTTATGGTGATTTTCAAAAATTTACGCAGCACAAATCAATTAATTGAAAAAAAACATTATTTGATATATCATCTTATAGTTTTTGAGGAGTTTTTATGCCTAAGGAAGATTTGATAGAATTCTCTGGCGAGGTTATTGAGGTATTACCGAACGCTATGTTTCGGGTAAAGCTTGAAAATGACCATATTATTTTGGCTCATACGTCAGGCAGAATGAAAAAGAATAGAATTCGTGTTTTAGCCGGAGATAAAGTTACCATTGAGATGACTACCTATGATTTTACCAAAGGTCGCATAATTTTTAGATCCAAGTAATTATTTTTTTACCTGCCTGCGGTAATTTACTTATATCATGGTGGCTTTTTTATTTTTGACGGGGGCTGGCTTGTGTCTTTAATTTTTGGGAAGCGGGTATTTGATTCACTGAACAAGCTTATTACGGAAGAGTTTACGGTTGCGTATACGTTTTTGGCCATGTCCAGTGTTTTGGCGGACATGGGGCTGGAGGGGTGTTCTCTTTGGGCGGAAGCTCAGTCGGAGAAGCGAGTTATGCGTTCCATGCGCGTATACCGTCACATAAGACTGCGGAACGGCAGAGTGAGATTTTTGCAGATACCGTCTCCCAAGCAAGATTGGCGAGCGCCATTGCATATATTTGAAGAAATTTTTAAGATAGAGCAGAGGATATCGGCGAACATAATAGCTATTTATGAGTTCACGTTGGGAGATAAGGATTATCAAACGAAGGGAATGATAGAATGGTTCATCGAAGATCAAATGAAAAATGAGGCGTTTACAGAGGATCTTCTCAATAGATTCCGGAAAATGCAGACGACGGATCTCGGTGTATTTATGTTTGACGAAGAAATGGAACGCAAAGTATCAAGAGACAACTTTAAGGAGATTACGTGAGCAAATTTCTTCCAGATCCAGCTGTGCAGCCTCGTAATAGCGCGCAGGCGAGTGGTTTATCGAAGGAGCGAAAAGAACTTTCGACCCGAAAGGACGAGCATATTTCCATAGCATTGGCAGAATCTTCTCCGGTAGAGTTGGATTCCGGATTTAAAAATTACAGACTGGAGCACAATGCGCTGCCGGAAATGAATTTTTCGGAAATAGATACATCTCTTAATGTTCTTGGAAGAAAAATGAATTTGCCAATTATGATTTCGCCCATTACCGGAGGTTCGGAAAAAAGTAGAAAAATCAACAAAGCGTTGTCGGAGCTGGCCAATGATTTCAAAATAGGCTTTGCCGTTGGGAGTCAGAGAGGAGCGCTGACAAACAGTTCTCTGGAAATAACCTATAAAATAAGAAAATATGCTCCGGATATTCTGGTATTTGCAAATTTCGGCGCCGTACAATTGAATTATGGATTTTCCATAGACGAATGCCGAAGAGCCATAGAAATGATAGACGCCGACGCCATAGTACTGCATTTGAATCCACTGCACGAGGTGTTTCAGGCGGGAGGCAATACTGATTTTTCCGGTCTACTTCATAAAATAGAAAAAATTTGTTCAAAATTGGAGGCTCCGGTGGTGGTGAAAGAAGTCGGCTACGGCATATCGGCGACGGTGGCCCAAAGGCTTGCCAACGTCGGCGTCTACGCCATAGATGTGGCCGGAGCCGGATCCATCTCCTGGCCAGAAATCGAAAGAAAAAGATCCAACGACGTCGTCGTACATAATGCATCTAAGGCGTTCATCGGATGGGGAAATCCAACTGCCGAATGCATAGAAAGTATCGCCACTCATGTGAAAAATATAAAAATTATCGCCAGCGGCGGAGTTAGAAACGGTGTCGATATCGCCAAATCGATCGCTCTGGGAGCGGACTTCTGCGGCAATGCGTCGGAATTTCTAAAAAGAGCAACCGTATCGCGGTCGGAATGCGAAATATTCATGGAATCTTTGATTCTTGAATTAAAAACAGCTATGTTGTGCACCAGTTGCAAAAATATTTTGGAATTAAAAAAAGCAAAAATAAAAAAAGTTGTGTAGTTTTTTTCGTAAGGAATTGTTATGGCTTCTTATCAATATATATACGTCATGAAGGGTGCTTCCAAGGTTTATCCCGGAGGCAAGCAGGTTTTAAAAGAGACATGGCTCTCATTTTTCCCAGACGCCAAAATTGGCATTATTGGAAATAACGGAGCTGGAAAATCTACACTGCTGAAAATAATGGCCGGCATCGACAAGAATTTCAACGGCGAGGCATGGTTGGCCAAAGGAGCTTCCGTCGGCTATCTCCCGCAGGAACCAGAGCTGAATAACGATCAGACAGTGTATGAAAACATAGTCGCAGCACTGGCGGATAAAAAAGCCATTCTAGATGAGTTCGATATCACTTCGGCGAAATTTGCGGAAGTAACGTCCGAAGAAGAGATGAATGAACTTATTGCCGAACAAGCGGAACTACAGGAAAAAATAGACGTTCTTGATCTTTGGGACCTAGATAGAACCGTGGAAATAGCCATGGAGGCACTTCGATGTCCGGCAGCGGATACTCGGGTGGAAAACCTGTCCGGAGGCGAAAAAAGAAGAGTCGCCCTGTGCAAACTGCTGCTACAGAAGCCAGATTTGCTGCTGTTGGATGAGCCAACCAACCATCTGGATGCGGAATCGGTGGCTTGGCTTGAGGAATATCTGCAGAATTACAAAGGCGCCGTCGTTCTGGTGACTCATGACAGATATTTCCTCGATAATGTGGTCGGCTGGATATTGGAATTGGATCGCGGCAACACATATCCATTCGAAGGAAACTATTCTGCATGGTTGGAGGAGAGACAAAAACGCAACGAGCAGGAGGATAAAAAAGAAACCGATCGACAGCGTTTCCTCGCTCGGGAATTGGAATGGATCCGTCAGTCTCCGAAGGCTCGCCACGCCAAAAGCAAAGCTAGAATCAATAGCTACGAACAGATGCTGGCGCAGGAAAATACCCGTAACTACAGTACATCAACATTGTATATTCCGTCTGGTCCGCGTCTGGGAGACGTGGTCATAAACGCAAAATCCCTCGCAAAATCTTTCGAGGATAAGCTACTGTTCGAAAATCTATCGTTTGACCTCCCTCCGGGCGGTATCGTGGGAGTCATTGGCGCCAACGGAGCCGGAAAAAGTACGCTTTTAAAAATATTGACCGGTCAGGAAATCCCAGATTCTGGCACCATAAAAATAGGTGAAACCGTAAAAATGGCCTACGTAGACCAAAGCAGAGACGCTTTGGATAATAAAAAAACCGTCTGGGAAGAAATATCCGATTCGCTGGACGAAATCGAGTTGGGAAATAGAAAAATTTCCAGCAGAGCCTACGTTTCAAATTTTGGCTTCCGAGGAACTGATCAGCAAAAATATATCAATCAGCTATCCGGAGGTGAACGCAATAGAGTCCATCTGGCCAAAACAATGAAATCCGGCGCCAACGTTATACTGCTGGATGAACCCACCAACGATCTGGATGTCGATACACTGAGAAGCCTCGAAGATGCACTACTGGATTTCGCCGGATGCGCCGTTGTCATTAGTCACGATCGCTGGTTCCTTGATAGAATTTCCACGCATATATTGTCGTTCGAAGGCGAAAGCCAAGTGGACTGGTTCCAGGGCGATTTCACCGCCTACGAAGATGATAAAAAACGCAGATTAGGCATAGATGAATTAATTCCCCAGCGAATAAAATACAAAAAACTGTCACGTTAAACAAAAGGTGTGGTTTATTATGGATATAAAAAAAGATATATTGTCTCTCGCCGATTTATATGACACTTTTTTTGTGGACATATACGGAGTCCTCTATGACGGCATTAGCATCTATGACGGTGCCCTCGAGACTATGCAAAAATTAAAAAGTATGGGGAAAAAACTCATTATTTTATCCAATACCACTCAGGTCTCGCAGGACGCAAAATTGGGATATTCGCAGCGCGGCATGTTCGAAGGTACTCACTACGACGAAATGATAACTTCTGGCGAATTTTTGCATTACTTTTTACTGAATCATCCAAAAGAATTTTCCGAAAAAATAGGATCAAGTACTACACGAGTAAAATGTCTGTTTATGGGAAATAATAGCATATTCGACGGAGCCCATATTTCGAAGGTAAGCGATGCTGCCGACGCCGATTTCATCTACGTTGGAGTCCCAAGAGCCTCCTACGGCAGCGTGAGAATGGACGATATCTTCGACGGAGATGAATCGGTGGATATCGAAGATGTCGTTAATAGAAATTGGCACAATCTACACGATAACTTCGGCAGAAAAGGATTCGCAGAATTCGCTCGGGCGCTGGAAGCCTGCGTCAACAAAAATAAAGTGCTGGTGGTGGCTAATCCGGATATTTTTACTTACGGCTCCCTCAGTGACACCCCAAAAAAAGTGCCCGTCATCACCCAAGGATGCATCGGAAAATATTATGAAAAGCTCGGTGGAAAAGTTGTATATTTTGGAAAACCATATCCGGGAATATTCGAGTACGCTAAGCAATTCACCAATCCTCATGACCGAATCGCCATGATCGGAGATACCCCCTGGACAGATATTATCGGCGCCAATAATTGCGGCCTAGATTCCATACTCGTTATGACGGGCATAACCGACGGATTCTGTCGTCAAATGGATCATGCGATGTCGGACAAAGAAAAAATCCACGTCCTATTGGATAAATTCGCTAAAAAAACGTCGAAATTCCCCGGTAACATTCATCCGACTCATGTACTAAAGCGATTTGCAAAATGCGGACAGGATGCGCGAGAACTATCAGAATTTTAAAGACTGTTGCATTACATTTGCTCCTTTTATCGGCTATTGGCAACGACGAAAAAATAAACCGCATACCCAGTCACTAATCAGCTACAACCTCCCATGCTAAAGGCTTCTTTTTTAGAATAGATCTGCTTTGCCGGATCTACCAAATATATACAGCTCTTTGCCACCAAAAATCTCATATGATCTCTAACATTGTGAATCCGAATGTAATCGACTTCGCTATCGGACAGGAAATCAGAAATTGCCAACGTTTCCACATCCCTTTCCGACGCAGGAAAATTCGTAAAAAGCTCCATAAATGATTTGCGTGAATGTCCCACAAGCACTTCACACCCAAAATCTCTTAACCTCTTGCAATTTTGAATGATTTTAATGTTTTGATATTTGGTTTTTCCAAATCCTAGACCGGGATCAATTATTATATTTCCAAGAGACATCCCGCAATGGCGCAAAACTTTTATCCGCTCAGAAATCCAGGACATGTCTGTTCCCTGCAGCATTGTGACCAACTTCACATCATTATCCGCAATAAACTTAATAGTCGCTGCGTTAAACGTCCCCTTCTGATCATTGATCCATTTGATTTTATGCTTTTCGATAGCATATTTGGCCACATCAGCAAAATATGTATCCACGCCTTTACAACTAATATCGCCACATCTTTCGAGAACTTCGCTAAGCCTTGCTATTTCCTCCTCCGGAGATACTTCCTCATATCCAGGTCTGGTGCTCTGGGAACCAAATTCCACAATGTAAGCGCCATCCGCATATATTTTCCTGGCGTGAGCTTCGGCCTTAGCCACGTCAAAATATTTTCCTCCGTCTGAGAATGAGTCCGGAGTAACATTTACTATCCCCACCATCTTCGGATCCAAAACAAAATGATCCAATGGCGCATAGTCCAAATTGTTGATAACATCCTCCGAAAAAAAATATCCGACTTCCCGCAGCAGATACTGCAAAAACTTGCGATCCCCTATCGCCTGGTGAGGCAAAACAATTTTTTCGGAATTAACCGACTGGCTATAATACGAAAGTATATCGATGTCTATGGTGCGCGGAGACCATCTCGGAGCATCCAGATCTCGCTCGATTTTTTGTTCCACTTTTTTTACGCGGGACAACAGTTCAAATGGACTACAACTCGAATCTCCCCCAATAACCATATTCAAATACGGCTTATTCCATTCCGGAAGCGCGCCATCCGGAAGAATTGCCTCCGTCTCTATTAAATGAGACATTATTTTACAGTCAAAAAAAGGCAATAATTCTGCAATAGCCGTCCGAATATTTTCGAATCTATTGCCGATATTACTCCCCAAAGACAAATATACCATACTACCAAAACTCCAAAAAACTTTAAAAATTACCAATCTGAACATATAAATGAGGAATTTTCCAATTTATCCTCCAGCAACGGATACGGTTTAATTATTTCTACTCTCTTTAGGATGTTTTCATTTTTAACATACTCGGATATCATATCATATATATACTCTGCAACACCTTCAACAAGCCTAAATTGTGTATTTTTTAATTTTTTATCTATAAAATTCAAGAGAGAGTCATAGCAAACAGTATTTTTCAGATCATCGTGATTTTTAACCACACTATCCAAAAAGCGTAAACTTATGTTCAGGATAACCAGACGTTTATCATGTCTTTCGCACTCATTGTTACCCAGGATAATGTATACTTTATAGCTATTTATGTTCAGCTGTCTAACCACTTGAAATTTCTCTATTTAACGGCTTATGACCATCCTAAACTTCATTAGATTATCCCAATCATTGTCAAGTAGCAATAGTATTCAGATCCCGTTTCGGATCCCTATGTTTAGCTTCGCCTTTTACTATGAGATTTTTTTTCTCAAAATCTCCAAAAATAGCTTGCAATAAAATACCCGATCATGACACAATATGCCAATCGGTCATTTTGGATGAAGGCATCGGGAGAGAGATCGTTTTTCGATCCGCCGAAGGGTAAAAAAATCTCAGGCAAAAGTATCGTTGCTGGACAAAACTTTGGAGAGACTCGTCTAGAGAGACCGTTGTATAATGGAATATTTTTGCTGCATATAAGAATCTGAACGGTAGCTCCAACGAAATTAACTGAAAAATACCCATTGGACAACGGCCTCGCTTACAGAGCACCGAAGGAGCAAGGTTTATAAAACCGAAAACTCTCAGGTAAAAGAACAGAGGATATTCGATCGGTCTCAATAACTTTCAGTTTCTGCTGAAATATCGCTGCCGTGTCTTTTATCCTCCAAGCACTAGGAGGAACTTTTTTATGGAACGAATGGAAAATTTTATAACTATGGTAAGCCGCACAATCTGGGGAATACCGTTAATTTCGATCCTCGCGTTTGTGAGCATATACTTTTCTTTTAAATTGAATTTTTTGCAGTTTTTCCGTTTGAAACAAGCAATAAAATATCTCTTGGAAAAAAAAGAAGACACACAAGGCCAACCAGCAGGAGATATATCAAATTTTGCCTCTCTCTGCACAGCTTTATCCGCCACCGTTGGCACCGGAAACATCGTTGGTGTGGCTTTAGCCATCAGCACCGGAGGACCTGGCGCATTGTTTTGGATGTGGGTTGCAGCATTTTTCGGAATGGCCGCCAAATATGCCGAAGGATTCTTGGCCATAAAATATCGCCTAATTGGAGCAGATGGGAAAATCGCCGGCGGTCCCATGTATTACATTGAAATGGGACTGAAAAATAAAATATTAGCGAAATTCTTTGCAATTTTCGGAATATTAGTGGCTCTCATTGGAATAGGAACCTGGACACAGGCAAACACAATAGCAATGGCGTTACATTCCTTTGGAATTCCATCTTGGTTCACGGCCATAGTGCTGGGAATTTCGGTAGCAACTGTCACGCTTGGTGGGATACATCGAATTGCATCCGTTTCGGAGAAGGTCGTTCCTTTCATGAGCATATTTTACGTTAGCGCCGCACTTCTGCTGCTGATTATTAACGCAAATATGATTCCCCATACGCTATATCTGATCGTCGTTGGAGCTTTTTGTCCAGGGGCTATCTTGGGAGGAAGTTTGGGAATTTCAACACTAATTGCCATTCAATTGGGCATAAGTAGAGGAATATTTTCTCACGAATCTGGATTAGGCAGTGCCGCCATAGCTTCCGCCGCTGCCAAAACAGATTCTCCTGTACAACAAGGACTCCTCGCAATGACAGGAGCTTTTTTCTCCATAATTATATGCACCATGACCGGAATGGTATTGATTATTACTTCCGCTGAAACCGGTATCTTTTCGCCCGAATGCCGCATAAACGGAGCTCTATTGACATCACACGCTTTCGGAATAGGATTCGGCGTAGCCGAAATAGGAAAATACATTGTAAATATAGGGATTTTGTTCTTTGCCTTCACCACCATCATTGGATGGAATTATTACGGAGAAAAATGTGCTCAATATTTATGGGGAATGAAATCCATAATCATATATAATGCACTGTTTCTTTTTTTCGTCATCATAGGACCTTTTTATAAAATTGACATGATATTTACAATTGCCGATATCGCAACCGGGCTAATGGCCATTCCAAATCTGATGGGGTTAATAGGACTTAGAAGAATAGTCGTTAGGGAAACTAAGGAATTTTTTGGCATGCATCAATAAAAAAAAGGCCATCGAAATCCGAGTTTTTTTCTCGGATCTCGAAAGCACGATCTTTTCTAGTGATTATTCATCACAGATAAATGATCTCGCAGCATTATTGCGAGAAATTTCATTTTTTCTTCCCGAATTTTTTTCATAACTTCGGTCTGGGATGGCGAATTTACGTTCGGTTTAAAATCCCGACTAAGCTTGAATTTTTCAACGCCATTGGTGGAAAAAAATTTATCAAATGCCGCTTCAGTTAGCGGTTCATTTAGCAATCGCGATATCATAAACTCGGTATCTCCGATCACTCCCACCAGCAACTGTTTAACGACATCCTGATATTCGTAAAATTTCATGGCATAGTTACTATATATCGAACTTTTGTAGTTGTGTACCTGCGTTCCATACATGATATTTTCGCTAGCAGTGTAATAGCTTACCGACAAACTGGGGGACACGTTTTCGTAGAGATATGGCATGCCAATACCAGTTTTTAAATCATATCCTGCCCAGCTAAATTGCCTGCTTCCACCCGGTCCCCACTTGGCTGTTTCCGGATTTTTAAGCAAAGATTGCCATGCTTTTTCTACAGTTTCGCTATGTTTTTTGGCATTTAGCATATGTATGAGCAAAAACTGTCGAACATCTTCAAAGTTATAACTTCCTCCCAGTAGTACTTGGCTATTTTGTTCTGCTTTATCTATGCCATATATACCATTTAGAATGCGGTTAATGCCAGTTTCTCCCATACTTGTTTCTCTATATACGTTCACCGCCTCGTCTTTGATATTATCATCTGCATCGAACAATTGTGTACCACTAGGGGATAAGTACAACTCTTTTGTGGATTTAAATTTAAATAGTTCTTCTTTAATTTTAAAAATTGTGCTGCAGATGGCAGAGTTCAGACAATTTTTCCAGGACAGATTACTTATGTCGTCGGTGGGTAGCAGCACAGATACGCATCCCTCGTGTGCTTTGTTGACTCCGGCGGCGCAGTTATTATAGCCTTGTATTAGTAATCCTATGGATGTGGCCAGTTGTCTTTTGATATCCAGCTGAGTATTCGGATCGCTATCTTTTAATTTGTCAAGTCGTCGGCGCATAGCCGAGAATATGTATTGCACATACTGCTGTGAATAGCTTACAGATCCACAGGCTCCTCTCTGGAAATTGCTATAGGTTTGTGATGCATTTGGAGTGACTTCACCAGTCATTTGTTCATGGGCGGTAGCTAATATTATTTCTGAAGTTTTATTTTCATTTTCCAATTCAGCTATGCACTCGTACATTATGTTACGGAACTCATTTCCCGTCTGATTGGTCAAATATAAGTTGAGAAAATAGATGCTTTTCCCATAAGCATATCCCATCACATCATGCATTACATCCCAGAAAATCTTACTAATGAATTTGTTTCCGTTAACTATTTCCTCTTCGTTTCCCACATATCGTTTGAGCGGAGATCCATTGGACAATTCTGCCATGATATCGGTTCCAAAAGACGAGTTTTCTTTTAGAGACATTTTTTTATAGTCTAGTTTTGTGAACAGCATACGTATTAGTGGATTGCCAATATCTTTACTTTCGGAGATTATGTCCAGCATCGCCTGGAGTTTCCCATTAAATGTTGGGATAAATGGCCATTCGTCGTATCTGCTGCCGGAGTAATCTCCGATCGATCTGCAGGCATACTTTATGGATTCCAATAAGCCAATTGAGCCCATCATATCACTGGAAGAATTTAATATTGAGTGCACATTTGTGTAGGAGGAATCATCTGTTATTTTCAATAAATTGACTATGGGATCATTGGCTGAGAATGCGTACGCGCGGAGTTTCAGCGCAGACATTAATATATTCTTTGTTTCAAATGGTTCCAGCATTGGTTTTAGATAATAAACGTCATTGTAGAGCAAGATGGATTTTGCCCGGCGAATGCTCAGAATGCCCATTAATTTTTTGGCGTCGCCAATGGTATTTTGCATAGATTCCGCCGCTAGTTCGGCAAACCAATTGGGCAAGTATTCGTCTCGGTATTTGACCACATAATCTTCTCCTTCTATTGTGCTGATCTGTTCTCCCAAATTTTTAGTAAGGCAGGCGACGGTCGCGCTTCTTTCGTTTTCAGGAATAATATCAAAATGATGTGGCAGCAAATGTTGGACTTCCGGAGCTAATACTAACGGCGGCGTCGCTACTATCGGCTGAACCGGAGGCGGCGTAACTACTCTCGGCTGAACCCGCGGCGGCGTCGCTACTCTCGGCTGTGTTGGAGGTGGCGATGTCGGAGTTGTTGCCGTTGGCGCTAGAGCCCTTGGCTGCACCGGAGCCGTTGCCGGAGGTGGCGTAGCTACTCTCGGCTGAACCCGCGGTGGCGTAGCTACTCTTGGCTGAACCGGAGGCGGCGTAGCCACTCTTGACTGTACCGGAGCTGCTGCTGGAGTTGTTACCGTAGGCGCTAGAGCTCTTGACTGTACCGGAGCCGCTGCTGCCTGCGGCGGAGCTACTCTTGACTGAACCTGAGGTGGCGCTGTCGGAGTTGTTACCGTCGGCGCTAGAGCTCTTGACTGAACCTGAGGTGGCGCTGTCGGAGTTGTTACCGTCGGCGCCGGAGCTCTTGACTGCACCGGAGCCGCTGCTGCCTGCGGCTGAGTTACTCTTGGCTGAACCTGAGGTGGCGCTGCTGGAGTTGTTACCGTCGGCGCTAGAGCTCTTGGCTGTATCGGCGTTGTTACCGTTGGCGCTAGAGCTCTTGACTGCACCGGAGCCGCTGCTGGAGTTGGCGTAGCTACTCTAGCCTGTGCCGGAGTTGTTACCGTAGGCGCTAGAGCTCTTGACTGTAC
>JAITAC010000102.1 GCA_031284345.1 Holosporaceae bacterium
CGGCTTTAATATCTCCGTTGTTTTGAAATATATTGGTCAAAATATCTATTGTGTTTTTTGCTGAAATATCCGATTCCAGATTTTTTACGTGTCTTGCTAAAATACGCATGTCGCTTTCGGAGCGCAATGTACTATCATCACAGAAAAATTCGTCACTGGTAATGCCAAACGCGTCGTCGCCTTTTATATAGGATTTATTCGAAATATGAGTTTTGGGAGCGATTACAGATAATTTTTTCGCTCTTATGGACGATTCTTCACAAAGTAATTTCTTTCGAGCATGAATATCCAAAGAACCGGAACTTACCAAAGATCCTTCTTTATGATTAGTAACATTTGCGCTATCCAGAGAAACTAATCTACCGGTTATTGTACCGGAGTTTAGAATATCTGTTTCTGATTTTATATTTAGAGTAGGAGATGAAATTATCCCGAAATTTTCTATGTTTTTGGCCAATAGAAATAAATTGAAATCCGAAACCAAACTTTTTTGCACTGTTATTTTATTGGCAGTGATTGAAAACCAGTTTTTTACATAAAAATCAGAAATCGTTACGTCGGTATTGGTTTTGAAATAAGCGAAATAATTGCAAAAAGAGGAAGCTAAATTAAGTGAACCATCAAGTAATGGAAAATTTAATCCATAACCGAAATCCACAAATGCTCCACTAACCCCAGCACTTAAAACTGACGATAACCTCTTGGTATCACTCACGCCAAAAGTATCAGTTTTGGTTATTTCAAGGTCGAATTTGGAGTGATCTTCCTGTTGTCGCAGCTCTATTCCAATGGAACTACCGGTATCTTCATTTTTTCCAAATAATTCCTTTATGCCAGCATGGATGCCTCGTGCGGACTCTGTTAGCACTTCGCCCGGAAAAGTCGCGAAGCACTGGCATGCAAAGAAATTGGAAATAAACAGATGAACTAAAAACTTTGCAATAAAATTATGCCTTAGTATGTATCTAAATTTCTGCATGTCAGCGCCGCATATTTTTTACTTAAAATTACGTTACTGTATTGTGCAATTACTACCAAACGTAAGTACGTTTCTAACTCCATCCCCAAATGTACGAGGACTTCTTGGGCGAGGAGGTTGTTGCTGAACAACGATCGGTGGAGCCGCCTGTACTGGTGCCGGAGGTCTGGTTTTTTCTACTTTCTGCACGCCTTCTGTTCTTTTTGTGTAGATTGTGGTATCCGGACGTCGCCACCTTTCGGTAGTTTCTGTCCTTTGATAATTAAACTCAGCGTCGTCCGCTCTTGCTTCCGCTTCCCCAATAGGAGCTGGCTCTGATCGATCGATAAGAGTATAGGCAATAAACGGAGTTCTATCTCTGGCTTTAGCTTCATCAACAATTACGCTTCCACTATTGGTTGTCATAAAGATTTCCGTAAATGGCTTCGCTCTGAGATGACAATCATCCATTTGATAACTTCCTGTTTCCCTGGTTTGATGCGGAATCTGAGTTTCTGCGTCCATGTACTCAGGATTAACGACTATTTTCCCGTGCCTGTCTGCATGTTCAATGTCAGTAACCATGGCAAACAATTCTTGGACAGGATTGGAAAATCCAGACGCAATGTCATGATGATATCGCAAAAGAGCCTTTTGCAAAGGATACATCTTTGTATACTGGCTGCCTACAAGACTCCTCTCTCCTCCCTCATCAATAAAATCGCGAATTGATATTCGTACGCGATCTCCTAACCGCACAGGATCTCTTACTTGCCTAAAATTAACCCTCGTAGACAAACTCGTCGTGCTGTCATCAAGAACAAGCTGTTGATCTGCCGATCTGGTAATGGATGCATCGTCGTCTAAACGGGCAACAATACTTTCTGAGCGCCTACTGATACGTGCATCATTATCTATCGGCACAATCATGGCCTGTATTGCAGAACTCGATAATAATATTGTTCCAAAAATGATTTTCTTCATAATAATCCTCTCTTTCTTAAAACTATTTTTTAAATACGATTTAATGTGTAAACGAACCATGCCATTGCGGAGTACATTTACGGTTGTGCAATTTATTATGCTAGACCATGGTAGCCTCCTCTATTTATATGAATTTCCATTGCGCTCAGGACTACGGGACCGGAAGAAACGATATCTCCGTCGAGAAATATCTCCTTTGCCAGGATCCTCATTCCGCCGCATTCTACCGATTCTATGTGGACATTTTTCGCTGTGGCTATTTCCAGAAATTGGTTTGCTTTGATCGAATTTCGGTCGATTTTTATATCCTTATCGCCTCGATCACCATCTACTCTCTTTCTAT
The DNA here is from genome assembly GCA_031284345.1 of Holosporaceae bacterium. GTDB lineage: Bacteria > Pseudomonadota > Alphaproteobacteria > UBA3830 > UBA3830 > BNWE01. The sequence goes on from JAITAC010000102.1 coordinate 2,286, forward strand.
TAATTCTCACCATGGATTTCATCCAAATAAAATCGAATACGCATTCAGGGTTGCATTTTTTGGGCGAAAAGTATATCCGTAACTATTACCTAGGTAATAATTACCTAGAGAGATTTTTTTGCGTTTTGCTTTCTGTTGCCTGAAAGACAGACGATGGTGGACGTTGAAAGAAAAAACGAAGTTTTCATCTTGGTAGTCCAAATTACCTAGACGATTACCTAGATAATTGAATTATAAATTTTCTTTCGCATAATATCTCGCAAATTCATAGCGTTGCCAATATATTGCCTTGAGAATCGTGCAATCCTCACAGCCACAGATAGTTGCAGCCTATTTTTTATAAAATCTGTTGATTTCCAATATATCAATTGATATAAACGCACTATTCTTGTTGCTTCCACGTAATTTCAGTATTTTTGTAAAGTTTTTTATTTTTAACAATGAAAGGATATATAAAATGAAAAAAACAGTACTTGCTTTATTAGTGGCTTTTGCATCGTTTTCTGGGGCTAACGCTATGAATACTCCCAACGTGACTTCTGCGACATTTCACTGCGCAACGAACCCGCCTGTAGATTTAGTCAGAAATACCGATGGAAAGCTGTCTCTTGGTTTTATGACCTGCCAAAGCTTGAATTTGAGCTGCAAAAGCTACAACGGAATCACAATGTTGGCTCCGTTGATTGTCAAAGGCGATATGTCCAACAACGACATCATTGCAGCTTTGGTAAAGTCATTTGGCTGCCAAGTTACTGTAAGATAGTAACTCATCAAAAAAGTTGGAGACCATATTAACGGACTCCTTCTTTTTCCATTGTCAGCTTCAAATTTTCTTCCACATAATATTTTGTGAATTCGTAGTCTTTCCAATAGATAGCCTCGAAAATCAAGAGAGCGTTTTCGAAGCAGGTTTTTAGGTCGGATGGATTTTCTTGGAATGTGTTTTGTTTGAGAAGTTCGTCGTATTTTTCTCGGGAGAGAATATTCCTGCAGAGCGCTTTCATGGACGCAAAAAATTTTGCGAAATAATCGATTGACGATTTTATATCGTTCTGCCTGTATTTAATGACGGCGGCGTGGTAGTAGCAGGTGTTGAAAAATAGATCGCAATAGTTGTTTCGCTCGCGATTTTTTGCGGAGAACATGGCCTGGCAGGCTTCCCATGCTTCAGACAATCGATTCAAGCGTATTAGCGATTCCGCCTCGTGCATTTTTAGTCGGAACAAATATGCTCCGACATGTGCTTGCGAAAAAATTCTTTTGGCTTCCATAAAATAATCATAGGCTTCTTTCACTTTATTGAGTCTGAG
>JAITAC010000081.1 GCA_031284345.1 Holosporaceae bacterium
CTGGGATGTCCTGATTCTGAGGCTTACTTTCCATATTTACAACCCCCTAGTTGTGCGCCGGCACCTCTTCCACCACTTACCATAATAGCAGAAAAATGTAAAATTTCCGTTAACGACAAAAAATCTCCGTGCCGCGCGCCACAGGGTTTAAAAAATAAGCAATATAGATTTGTAAAACTGGAAAACGAACCTCCGCACCAATGGATTCCAGAATCAGACTGCTGGTGAGACAAGAGTAGTTAGGGCATTGATAAAATCATATTTTTTCTGATATCATCTTTTGTGTCGCTGTAAATTAGGATGTACTTTGAAGAGATTTTTACTATTTGCTTTGCTAATATCCAGTGTTTTTCATTCGAATGCCAGATACGATCTGAGCGAATTTAAATTAAAAAATGGATTGCGAGTGGTTTGTTTAAAAAAAAACACCGTTCCCATAGTGTCATTTTTGATATTGTATAACTGTGGTTCTGTGCACGACGCCATTTCCAAATCAGGAGTGGCGCATTATCTGGAGCACATGGCCTTTGAGTTCAATCACGGGGAATTTAGTACGTTTCTGGAAAGCGTTGGCGCCGAGACAAATGCTTATACGTCGCTGCGATCGATTTGTTTTTACGAAATAGTTCCCAGCGAGCATATTGAAACCGTATTTGAACACGAATCCAATCGAATGCGAGCAATAGACATCGATGAAAACGTATTTTTAGCAGAAAAAGGCGCTATTCTGGAGGAGCGAAACATGCGCTACGATTCCAGTCCCGAAGGAGCAGCCTACGAGGCATTGACCGCCAACGCTTTTAACCGCAGCCCCGGAGGCATAAGCACCATCGGCTGGAGATCGGAGATAGAGGCGCTTCAACCGCAGGATTTGCAAGATTTCCATAGCATTTGGTTTGCTCCCAACAACGCAACCATTTTAATCATCGGAGACGTCAGCGATATGGCAAAAATAAAATCGCTGGCGGAAAAATATTTCGGAAACCTGGAAGCAAAACAATTGCACCGGAAACCAGAAGAATCAGGACGACCTTCCTGCCTTAAGGAAGTTATCTATACATCTCCGAAAGTTAGTGCGGTTTCCGTTGCATATACATATTATGTGCCATTTGTGCATAAAGAAAATTTTAGGAAAAGTCTGACCCTGAAGCTGGCTTTTTATGTGCTGAATCAGCCGGATTCTTTTATAAAAAAACTCCTGGAACACAATTGGAAAAAAGCAGCATCCATAAATTTTTTCTATCTAGAAGGATATTATTCCTATGATGTTGTGGAAGTCTGCATATCTGATTCATCAACGAACAATATTGCCGACGCCGAGAAGATTTTAGCCCAAGCAATGAAAAGATTATTGATCGTTGGCATAGAAAAAAATAGTCTGGACATCGTAAAAAAGCAAAATGAACTAATGATGGCATATAAAAAAGACGATATCGGTGAAATATCCGAATATATTGCGCGGTTGCTATCGTCTGGGTATCAGCTGAAGGAAATCCAATCCATTGATGAAATTTTTCAATCCATAACCGTTGCCGAATGCAATGCCGTTTTGCGGGAAGTTTTTTCCAAGAGTCCCGTGACAATTTCGAGAATAATTCCAAAGGAGTACGATCGTGATCCATAAATTTTTTTCGAAACCGTCGTCTTTCAGGATTATATTTTTGATGGGGAGCTTGCTAATTCCGGCGGCAAATCTATGGGGAACCGCTTCGACCGTCAGCGACGCCAAAAAATACGATAGATTATCCAAAGTGAAGGATCTGAAAAGCAATCTGGGCATTAGATTTTTGTTCATGCGTGACGCCAGTGCGCCGCTGGTACATGTGTACATATCGTTTAAATATTCCGGAGCCGCCTATCAGGAAAAGGCCAAAAGCGGAGTGCCGTCATTTTATGAAGTGGCTGTATCCTGCGGCAGCGGAAAATATTCTTGGATTCAATTTATACAGGAATTGAAGAATCGAATGATCAGCATGAGTTGCCGCGGCAGCGTAGACAACTTTTCGTTTGCCATGACGACGCCGAAAATTGTTTTGGAAGAAGCTGCCGCGTTGTTTAACGCCTATCTCAATGAACCAACCTTCGAAAAAGACGAAGTAAAACGTATTCAGAGACATTTGGCTACATCGTTGCAAAATTATGCGGAAAATCCAGATATTGCAGCGAGCAGGATGTTCCTTCCGGCACTTATTTTCAAATCGCATCCCTATGAAAGTGGCAATTATGGAACAGCCGAAGATCTTATGATGTTGTCCATCGACGATCTGGAAAAATATAAATCGGATTTTCTCACAACAGCCAACGCCGAAGCCTGTATTTGCGGAGATTTATCTGAGGAAGAGGCTAAAATTTTGCTGGATAAAATATTTCGCAATGTTCCCAAAGGAGCTCCGGCAAAAAATACGGTGCCGGATACGGATCCCATAATAGAATCTGTTATGAAAGAATATTATGATCAAGCTCCCCAGAGCACCATTATTTTTGCACTGAAGACGGTGCGCAATCGTTCGCCCGATTGTTATGTGGCCATGGTGCTGTCGTCGATACTCGGCGGTGGCATAATGAAAAGCAGAATAATAGCCCAACTGCGCACCAAAGAAGGATTAATCTACTCCGGATATGCGAGAATTGTATGTATGAACCACGCCGATTTCATAATAGGAGCACTCAAAACAGATAATTCCAATGTGAAAAAAGCCATTGGGTCACTGAAGATGGTCGTGGCAGATCTGCGGGAAAATGGTATTACGGAAAGTGATCTTGCGTTCGCCAAAAGTAACATTAACGGTTCTCTGCTGGTTTCTCTGAGAACATCTAGAGATCTATGTCGTTTTTATTTTGCAAGAATGCAGCTGGGAGACGGAGCAGACGCTCTGAAAAATATGCTGAAAGGCATAAATGCTGTTACCGTCGAGGACGTAAACGCTCTGGCAAAAAAAACATTGGATGAAAATAACATCACATTTGTAATAATTGGTGGAAACGAACAATGATGAAAAAAATCGTATGCATAATGTTGATGCTATTGGCGCCAGTTTCTTCTGCCAAAAATAACGGGCAGAAAGTCCAAGAATGCACCCTCCAAAACGGCATAAAGGTAGTGCTTCACGAGGATTTTAAAATGCCCATGGTGATTATCGGCATCGTTTTTCACATTAGCAAAGCAGATACACCGCCCAATAAATTCGGTCTAATTGATATAATAGGAAGAGAGCTCATAAATTCTGAGCTTTATGACATTTTTTTCAGTCTCGGCATAAATTATTTAATTGGCTCAAATTATTTTTGCATTCAAATTGCGGCATCCATGAATCCCAAAAATGCGCGGGATTTTTTTGCCCAGATGTATAAGGTAATGCTGGATATATCTGTGGAGGATCTTGAAATATACAAAAAGCAGCTGGCGCTAAAATATAAATTGTCATCCTACTGTGGCGATGACGCCTTATCGAATAACATCGCGGCCAACGTGCGACTTTCCAACGGCTATACACTGCCAATGTTCCAGGAACAGGAGCTAAATTCCATTACGGAATCTGATGTGAAGCTATTTTATAGAGATAATTTTTGCCATTGTCCGGTTACGGTAGTTGTGAGCGGAGCCATTGGTTATAAAAGTTTGTTGAAGATACTGCATAATTCTCTAGGTAATTTGCCTCCGCGCAAGAGGCGTTCTGCGATTTCTCTAGCGCCGACTAGTTTCAACAATGTTCTATTGAAAAATAAATTTATGTCCAATACCATTTCCTATGCCTATATTTTATCTCCGGACGATAATGTGAAATTCGGGAATTTTTTCGATTCTCTCCTGCGTCATGAAATGATAAAATATTTCAATGGCATATACCCAATTGTCGACTGCAGCGTAATTGATCTTCTGCAAAATGGGTGCTCCATAAAATTAATTAATATGGCACAGGAGTCGTATGTTTCTTTGGAGAAATTGGACGACATTTATCGGGCATTCATTAGGAGAATATGTACTCTGGGAATCTCGCCGGAGTCTCTGGAAAGAATTGCCGCTCAAAAGGAAAGGTACGATCTTGTCATTTCCACTGATCTCGAGGAGGTTTACAGCAATATGTTGTACGACTCCTTGTCCAACAGAGGTGTCGATGGCACTTATTCCTCCGCCGAGGGCATGAGGGCGATTAATCTCAAGGAATTTCGTGCTTTTTTGGAGAAATTTTTTCAACAAAATGCGCTATTTAAAATCATGACGAAATTTGAGCTGGATAATTGAGAATGAAGCATAAAAAATTAAAAATAATTACGTCCATTGCGGTGATTGCATTGATATCGATTCCTATTTTTTTGAGAAACGAAAAGCAATCTCTGGAAGTGGTGGACGTCAGCAACAACATGGGCATAAAGACGTCGCTGGCGTACATAAATAGTGAGGACGTCATATATATAAGGTGTAGATTTAAAACCGCCGGAGTCCGATGCAATTCCGTTGGAAAACATGGCATTTCTGTGGTCGCGTCTCGCATGCTATTTGACAAAATTCATGGCCTATCTCGCCTAGAGACCTCTGAAAAGCTTGCTGATCTTGGCGTCTGTGCGTTTGCTCGGAGCGCAGACGGCGAAGATTTTTGTTTCGACTTTTATGTCACAAAAGATACGATAGCCGATGCGCTAAAATTTCTGTCCTATGCTTTTTCCGACACGAATTTTTCTAGCTCATACCTGGAGCACATCAAAAAAATTTATCCAAACATTCTGGACGTGGAAACTAGCTCTCCGCATGATTTGCTGCTGTCGCGTTTGTGGAGCATGCTGTATTCCAATAGCACGTACGGCATGAACGATACCGGCAGTTCCCAATCCATATCCAGCCTAAGTATTCGGGACATCCAAGCTTTCGTTCGGAATATGCTGCGACGGGATAATCTAGAGATACTCTTTGTGGGAAAAATTTCTCGCTCCGAAATCAACGACTACGTGCAAATTTTATTTGCCGGACTCCCGGAGACAACAGAGCAGAAAAAGTTCCATCCCGAGACGCTAAAAGCTGATTTATCCCCGGAAATTGAGTCGGTGATAAGCCGTCCTAGTCTGCGTGACGTCGTATGCGTGGCGACAGGCGTTCGCATCGATGAGCTTTCGGATCTGGAATATGCTGCGCTGAACGTCATCGCCGATTGCATATTCAATGCCAGAATTGGGGATTTTTCTCAGGGACTGCACGAAATAAATATTGTCCATAATGGATATTATGAAATAATTTGCGGAGATATGTCGAACATGCTTTTCATCTCGGTATGTCTGGATAAAAAAGATCTGGAAAATTATAGAAAATATTTATATGAAAAATTCGCCGAATATTCGCAAACGTTAAATCTAGAAGCATTGGGAAAAGTCAAAGACTATTTCATAAAAATATCCAGAAATGGTTTTAAGTCGTTGCAGGATTTGGATAAAAAAATTGAAGAAGCATCTCGTCCCTATGATGAAATAACCGAAGAGATTTTCGAGAAGGTGGTGAAAAAATTATTCGATCCATCGCGGCTACGCACCGTCATAATCGGAGACGTCAGTTCAAGTGATGCTGCCAACGTCGACCGCCCCGAAAAAGTCTTATGAACGGTCTCCAGAATCGAGTCTGTGGATTTCGGGCCTCTAGGATGGGTCTGCGGTCGAAACATTATTTTCGGACGGCGACATAATTTCTATATTTCTTACGCTGCTTTTGGCGCGTATCCGCAAAAGATTTATGTGCAACAGTCCATTATCGAATTCTGCGTCTTTGATTTCGACTCCGTCCGCCAACACGAAGGTTCTTATGAACTGCCGCGTTGCTATTCCCCTGTAAATATAAACGGCGTTTGGATCCGCCTCCTGTTTTCCACGAATAGTCAACTGATTATTTTCCAACGAGATCACAATGTTCTCCTTTCGAAAGCCGGCAAGAGCCAATGTTATTCGAAAGCCATATTCTCCAACTTGTTCGATGTTATAGGGTGGATATGAATCGTCCTGAGCCTTGGACATGGAATCCACCAATCTCTCGAAATGGTCGAATCCCAGAAATAACGGACTGCTAAAAAAGGATAATCTATCCATCTGCTCCTCCAATAATATCAACTTTCACAACAGACTTATAATGCTAATTAATACGGCAATTATCACTAGCGTATATATTATTTGCGTACATGAAAAATCGCGAAAAAAAACTGAAACGCTGTGGAATCCACTTTTATCGTCGTTTTCGTCTGCATCTTGTGTTTTCGGGCATTTTTTTTTACAAATATGGAACAAGCGCGCCTCATTTTTTTGTCTATAGGGTATTTTTTGATCCACCAAAAAATCCGACCAGAACTTCGCATCTATTCCCGTAAGGTGATTATTTTCGGAAAATTCCTGCAATGAGGTCACATAGTCTTTTATTTCTTGGACTATGCAGTTATCGTTGACTCCCAAAAATTTTGCATAGCTTTTTACGAATCCGACGACATAGACCAATTCCGGGAGACTAGCGTAGTCGCCTTGTTCTATGGCGTCCAGATAGCATTCTCGAATTTTAAGTATATCCGACACGTCACTCAAGCTTAATTTTTTTTCTTCTCTAGCTTTTTTCAGTGAATTGATCAAATCATTTCCTCTCTGAGTGCAAAATACTCTACTAGAGACCGTTACATAATGTGATTTTTCTTGCAAGAACGAACAAGGACACGGCGCAGGACCACTCCCTATGCCTGAGAATCCGAGTAGCGGATCTGACGAAGTCGATTGCGAGAAAAAGTCATTATGCAACGGTCTCTACTATATTTTTGCATACAGAAATGATATTATCAAGTGTTTTTGCGGAAGCGGATGGTCGCTGTTATTAATTTAATAGAGGAAAGTCCGGACTCCTCGGAGGAAGGTGCCAGATAACGTCTGGCGATGTTTGGTGATTTGGTTTCAGACATCGGACATTAGGGAAAGTGCAACAGAAAATATACCGCCCTTTGGGTAAGCCCTTTGGGTAAGGATGAAATGGCGAGGTAAGAGCTCACCGCGCAGTCGGTAACGGCTGTGGCATGGCAAACCCCACCTGGAGCAAGATCAAATAGGAATATCTTGTATGCCCTCCGCATAGAGCTTATTTGCCATTGGAACACATTATATTGTGGAACCGCTGTGTAAAAAAGCAAAGTTATTCGGGTAGATCGCTGGATGTTCGCGGCGACGCGAGCACAAGATGAATGGCCATCGGAATATATAATATTTTACAGAATCCGGCTTATAGCTTCCGCAAAAATTTTTCTAATTTTGAGTATGCCTTAACACATTATTAATCTTTTTTTGATATCGTGAAATCATGGTCTTTTGAAATGATGTGAAAGGGAAAGTTATGAAAAGAATAGTATTATTATCAGCAATACTGTTAGCACCGATGCTGTTTTACAATGCACATGCATTTTCTTTCTTTGGATGGTTCGGAAGCGACGACAAAGATAAGAAAAGTGAATCTAAAGAGAGCTCTGAAGTTACAGAAAGTTCCGCTGCGAAAGCTTCTTTAGTGGTTGAAGATCAAGCCATGACTGAAGAATTGCAAAAGACTGAAGACGAAGGTAAAGTTGCCAAAGGAATCTTGGAAGAATCTACTTCTTCTGCGGAACAGCTGAGCGAAAGCGTAAAGAAACTAGAACTCGAGGATGCCGCTTCCTAGTAGCCAAGCGACCGTAATCGATAAAGAGACTGTTGAGATCGGAGAATTTTTTTTCGCAATAGTAGGAAGCATGAAGCCTATTATGGTTAAGTATCAGCAAATAGATTCATTTTTCATGGGAAGGTGACATACACTGCGCTTTAGTATGAATTGCTTTAGCAAATAGTAGTTGAATTCCTTTCCTTCTGTAATTTCTTTTACTATTGCGAAAAAAATCTCGGATCTTGACCTTACCGACCTCTCATACTAGGTCCCATCTCTGATTTGCCATTGTCGACTGGGTAGCGACTGGTAGAGTACGCACTTCGCAAATTGTTTGGATAATTCAAAATGGGATCTGGTATCATATCTCTTTGAACTTGGACAAAGTTATACATTGGTAATAAAATATATTTTCTTGATTAGTTCAATGTGTTATCATATCTTGGAGATTTTGTAAATTTGGCATTGCATTTGCTTTATTATGGGATTCCCTGGTAGAATCCGGAATCGGCAGTTTCATTGCATAGCTTAGGCGAGAGTTTTTGTATGCTTCCGAATTTGTTAACAGTATCTAGAGTATTTTTTATTCCATTTATAATTTTATGTTTTTATATGGAAGGTTTTTGGGCACATTTATCGGCAACGTTATTGTTTATCATGGCCTGCATAACCGATTTTTTTGATGGATATCTTGCAAGACAATGGAAACAGGTATCAGCTTTTGGCAGATTTATGGATCCGGTTGCAGACAAGTTGTTGGTATCGACGACGTTACTAATGTTGTCCGGATTCGGTGTGATTGATGGTCTGCATTTGGTCGGAGCATCGATAATTCTAGCACGCGAAATTATGGTTTCCGGCTTGCGGGAATTTATGTCCGAGATGCAGATGAAAGTCCCGGTTACGAAATATGCAAAATGGAAAACAGGCATGCAGATGTTGTCCATAACTTGTCTATTGAGTTCTCCTATGTTTCCGGAAATAATCGAAATGAAAGACATTGGCGTCGTTGCGCTGTGGCTTGCCGTAATAATGACTGTTTTCACCGGAGCTCGCTATTTAAAATTCGGCATAGTAAAAATGGCGAATAATGCTCAGTAAAAATGGCGAATAATGCTCATATGGATTCTGACCATTGATTCTGAAATCTGTTACATAGTTTATCCTTACCACCCAACGAATTACGGATACAGATCTCAAAATCAATGCTTCACATAATCCGCAGGGTGGTAAACTTAACTCAGAAAATATTAATTTGCTTAAGGGTTACTTTTTCCTGGCAATAGAGCTCCGGCATTGCCGTTGCCAAATACGAAATCTGTTCTCCTGTATTAGGTATCCACGTATTAACGGAATCAACGCCAGGTGCCATAGTATCACCTGGCGCAACGACTTTTATCCGAGGATGATGGAACTCTCCTTCTCCCAAACTGGCGAGCAACGAAGATATATACGGCACATACATTCGCGCATC
>JAITAC010000099.1 GCA_031284345.1 Holosporaceae bacterium
TGATAATGGTGTGTAGCTGTGTTGCAGCATCCAACGACGGCGGCAAAGAACGCATACTAAATCCACAGGAAACAGACCAATATATCACACAGTTGGAAGAATACCTGAATTCTCTAAAAACCATCGTGTCGGAATTCGTTCAAATAAATAGACACGGCGAAAAAAGCTCCGGATATTTCATTCTAAAAAGACCAGATAAAATGAAACTCTATTATGTACCTCCAGCTTCCGACGTAATAATCGCCAAAAATAATAAAGTAACGCACTATAACCGCGAACTGAAAGAAAAAACCGTGACGTCCATGTATTCGTCGCCACTATCGTTTTTCCTAGAGCGGAAAATAAAATTGCACGACAATGTTAATGTGCTGTCGGCAGTGGAGCTCCATGACGTCATGGTCATTACTTTCACCAGGAAAAATAGCGATGACGATGGCGCTGTGGCACTGATTTTCAAAAAAAACCCAGTCCAACTGCTGAAATGGGAAATTTTCGACAATAAAAACGAAATGACGCCATGGAATTCGACGAAAATTAATTTAGTGGACAGCAAAATTAACCGTCTAAAAATCCCCGATGACGAATTTGAAAAATTTACGAGTGTTACTTCGCAGCTGACTCAAAAATAACAGTGGACGAATAGCGAAAAAACTAACAGAAACAGTGTCCATACTTTTTTTTGATGTTATTAACAATAATTGCATATGGCAACTGGGATTCTAAACTGCTATATTTCTATGTAGAGATTGTAGAAATTCGAAAATTTATCCTAACGTAATGGAGCAGAATGTGGACTATTGCATAAAGATCCATTATGCAGCGATTTTTAAGCGGAAAAAGCCGAATATGGCGTGTATATTTTGCCTACGGTGTGGTTTTGCTTAGTGGAGTGAAGAGTTCGGGTTTTAATATCTTAATAATGTTTTTTAATAATGCTTTTAAAATTTTTTAAAAATAACTGGAGGGATCTTCATGCGAATTTCCGGGAACATGTTTGACATGGACGAAAATAGTCCAGCTTTTGTAATCAAAAGGGACGGCAATAAGGTAAAATTTGATGCGGAAAAAATTGTAAATGCGGTTCGAAAAGCTGGAATTGAAACTAGTGAACTGGGCGAAGCAGAAGCAAGACATTTAACTTTTAAGGTTCTGAAAGTGCTGAAACATGGCTTTCGCGATGAAATTCCAGATATTGAACGGATTCAGGATATAGTGGAGCAAGTTTTAATCAGCGAGAATTTTTTTAAAACGGCTAGAGCCTATATTATTTACCGGGAGAAGCATGGAGAGCTTCGGCGAGACAAGAAGAATCTCATTGACGTAACGGGGTCCATAAACGAGTATTTGGACCGGCTCGACTGGCGAGTTCATGCGAATGCAAATCAGGGATATTCTCTGGGGGGAATGATACTGAACATATCCGGCAAGATGGTAGCAAATTATTGGCTAAACAGAGTATATCCAAAGCTAGTATCTATGGCTCATATGGAGGGTGATTTTCACATTCATGATTTAGACATGTTAACCGGCTATTGTGCCGGCTGGTCTCTGCGGACACTGTTGAACGAAGGTTTTAACGGTGTGCTCGGTAGGGTTGAGGCGGATGCGCCGAAGCATTTGTCCAGTGCGGTGGGGCAGATGGTGAATTTTCTTGGTACTCTCCAGAACGAATGGGCAGGAGCGCAAGCGTTCAGCTCGTTTGACACGTATTTAGCGCCATTTGTGAGGGTAGATAATCTTTCCTACAATGAGGTGAAGCAGTGCATACAGGAGCTTATTTACAACCTCAATGTTCCATCGAGATGGGGAACGCAGACGCCGTTTACCAATCTGACGTTTGATTGGGTATGTCCAGACGATCTGAAAAATGCTGTTCCGCTGGTTGGCGGCAAAGAAGTAAATTTCACCTATGGCGAGCTCCAGAAAGAAATGGATATGCTGAATCGCGCCTACATTGAAGTCATGACCGACGGAGACGCCAAAGGTCGAGTGTTTACCTTCCCGATTCCCACCTACAACATCACCAAAGATTTCATTTGGAATAGCGAAAATGCAGATCTTTTATTCGAGATGACCGCCAAATATGGTCTCCCATACTTTCAGAATTTCGTAAATTCCGATCTGAAGCCGAGCATGGTGAGATCCATGTGCTGCCGACTGCAGTTGGACGTAAGAGAATTGCTAAAGCGAGGCAATAGCCTCTTCGGATCCGCCGAGCAAACTGGATCCATCGGTGTAGTCACCATAAATTGTGCCCGACTCGGCTATCTGTATAAGAAAAACAAACAAGGCCTAATGAATCGTCTGGAAGAGCTTATGGAGTACGCTAAACAAAGTCTGGAAATCAAGAGAAAAGTAGTACAGAGCTATCTGGACAGCGGATTGTATCCTTATACCAAAAGATACCTGGGAACTTTCAAAAATCATTTTTCCACCATCGGAGTAAATGGCATAAATGAAATGATCCGTAATTTCACCGGTGACGAGCACGATATCACTACTCCTTTTGGCCACGAGATGGCTGTGCAATTCCTGGATAAAGTCAGGGAAATATTGATCAAATTCCAAGGAGAAACTAGCCATATGTACAATCTGGAAGCTACACCAGCCGAAGGAACCACCTATCGTTTCGCCAAGGAAGATCTGAAGCGTTATCCGAACATACTGCACGCTGGTACCGGCGAAAATCCTTACTATACGAACTCCAGTCAGCTGCCGGTCAGCTACACCACGGATGCGTTTCAGGCTCTCACAATGCAGGATGAGCTGCAGAAAAAATATACGGGCGGCACGGTTCTTCACCTGTACATGAACGAGAGAATTTCCGGCGCCACCGTCTGCAAAAAATTGGTGAAAAAAGTAGTGGAAAATTTCCGATTACCGTATTTTACAATTACTCCAACGTTTTCCATATGCCCAAAGCATCAATATATTGCCGGAGAGCATTATTTTTGTCCAAAATGTGACGCAGAACTAATAGAAAAGAAAAAAATGGAAACGCCTAAAATTGCTTAGGGAATTATTTGAGGATTATTCCTATTGTTGTCGCTACACAAACGAGATATTCTACGCTAATCCCGTAATTTTCTCGTTTTGCACATCGACTAATTCTGCAGCCGGATGTTTTGGTAGTCCAGGCATTGTTACGATATTGCCGGCATAGGTAACAATGAATCCGGCTCCGGCCATGATTTTTGCATCTTGAATAGTTATGCCGAATCTGTGGGGTCTTCCGAGCATATTTTTATCGTCGCTGAGGGAATATTGCGTTTTTGCCATGCAAATGGGATAGAATCGCGTTTCGTCATCTTTTGCGGCGGCCTCTAGAATGGCTCGTGCTTGAGGGGAATAGGAAACAGTTTCGGCTCCATAGATGACTGTCGCCAATTTATGTATTTTTTGGAAAGCAGAATCACCGGCGGAATATAATTGATTGTTGAAATTGCAGGGACCATCGGCCATGGCGTCTAAAACGGCCTGAGCCATTTCGATGCCGCCTTCGGATCCGTGTTGCCACACTTCCGAAACGGCCAATCTGACTTCCAGAGCATTACACTGGTGTCTTACGTAGTTTATTTCCTGAGGAGTATCGCTGGAAAATTTGTTTAAAACAACGACCAGCGGTAGATTATAGTACCGTATGTTTTCGATATGCTTTTGTAAATTGACAAAACCTGACGATAGGGCATCATTTTTATCGGTGGCGTGTAATTTTATGGCGCGAATTGTGGCGACAATCACCACGACATCCGGATATTTTTTTAGCAGAGGACATTTTATATCCAAAAATTTTTCTGCTCCGAGATCGGCGCCGAATCCGGCTTCTGTTACGACGTAATCTGACAATTTCAGTGCATATTTTGTCGCTATCAGGCTATTGCATCCATGGGCGATATTGGCGAATGGTCCACCGTGAATTAGGGCTGGAGTTCCCTCCAGTGTTTGCACCAGATTTGGTTTAAGAGCGTCTTTCAGCAGTGCCACTAGAGCTCCAGTAACGTTTAATTTTCCACAATTAATAGCTGCGCCGTGTATGTCATAGCCCACGATTATTTTATCGATGCGGGATTTTAGATCCGCAAGATCCTGCGATAGGCATAAAATTGCCATAATTTCCGATGCTACAGCGATATCGAAGCCAGATTCTCGCACAACACCATTAGATTTATTTCCGAGACCAATAACGATATTTCGCAGAGCGCGATCATTCAAATCAAGTACTCTTTTCCAAACGATACGTTTTAGGTCGAAATTCAATTCATTTCCGTGATGTAGGTGATTATCCACAACGGCTGCCAGCAGATTATGTGCGCTGGTTATGGCATGAATATCGCCGGTGAAATGCAAATTAATGTCTTCCATTGGAATGACCTGAGCGTATCCACCGCCTGTGGCGCCTCCTTTGAGTCCGAAGCAAGGTCCCAGTGATGGCTCTCTCAAGGTAAGACAGCTTTTATGGCCCAGACTCCTCAGCGTATCTGCTAAACCGACGGTAATGGTGGTTTTTCCTTCTCCAGCTGCCGTTGGATTTATGGCCGTTACTAAAATTAGCCGGCCATCGAGATTATTTTTTATTTGCGACCACAGAGACGGGCAAATTTTAGCTTTGTAATGGCCATACGGTTCCCAATAATCATCTGTTATTCCAAGTTCTTCTGCCACATATTTTATGAGTTTAATATTGGCATGCTGAGAGATACTGATATCAGTTTCCATTTCCATTTTTAGTCTTTACTACTGTTTGCTGCTTTAATCTTGCGAGAAAAATATAGACGATTGGCACGATAAACAACGTAAACAGAGTACCAAACGACATTCCTCCGACAATGGCCCAGCCGATTTGCTTTCGGGAAGCGGCACCGGCTCCGGATGCAAGCGCCAGCGGTACGCTGCCGATCACCATGGCAAACGTAGTCATAAGAATCGGACGCAGTCGCAGATGCGCAGCTTGCTTCACGGCGTCGATGGCAGAGGCGCCTTCCTCAAATATTGTATTAGCAAAATCCACAATTAATATACCGTGTTTGGTGATAAGTCCTATAAGCGTGACCAGTCCGACCTTCGAATAAATATTAAGGCTACAATCCGGCACAATATATAGCGTTATTAGAGCTCCCGTAATGGAAAATGGAACGCTCAGCATTATGGTAAATGGATCGATAAAACTTTCAAACTGAGCAGCCAACACCAAAAACACGAATATTAACGCCAAAGCAAACACAAGTATTATTCGCTGATTTTCCTCCAGATACGTTCTTGTTGCACCTGCGAAGGTTAACTGTATGGTGTCTGGCAGGTGAGATAGTTTATACACTTCAATATCATCAATGACGCGTCCTAGATTGTATCCTTTTGCTATGTCAGCGAACACCTGAATGGATAGCATCTGGTTATAGTGATGCAATCCCATTGGCGATTGCCTTTCGCGAATGGTGATCATATCGGTTACCGGCACCATTTTGGTTTCGTTGTCTTTTGTGTATAATTTTGACTTTACCATCATTTTAGACAGATCTTCCGGGGTTCTTCGTAGATCTTGCTCCGACTGAATAAACAGCTCGTCTCTTTTGGCCTCGCGTTGGACATTCCCGGCCTTCTCTCCGCACACCAAATAGCCAATGGTAGTGACTATGTCATACACATCGACCCCCAAAGATGCCGCTTTATCACGATTTATCTCAATAACGTACTCCTGCTGAGGCGAAACTAATGTAGATTTTATGGGCGACACAACTCCCGGATAGTGCTCCTGAAAATCAAACAAAAAACGATTCCCGTGTCTGGACAAATATTCGTAGTTTTGGTTGGTTTGCAGCACAAACGTCACCATTTCTTTTTCGGAATCACTCATCCCGGAAGATGCAGAACATGGAACTCCGGAAACAGCCTTCAACTCGGGAGTTAAATATTCGGCAATATCTTTTGCAGACTTATCGCGCTCGCTCCAATCCACTAATTTTACGAAACCAGAGATTTCGCTAGTGTCTGCCATAACCCACCTCTCCTGCATGCAGGGAGTTTTGGAAATAATGGCATCAACTTTGTCGGCATTTTTTTTCATGAACTCGTAGGAAGCTCCAATTGGACCGTTTCCACGAAATTGGACGTAGCCGATGTCCTCCACGGGCTTACTTTCGGAAGGCAGAATTTTTACGGTCAGCATTCCTAGACAAGCAATAATAAATCCAAATCCCAAGACCCAGCGTTTTTTTTCTATTGCAAAATCCAGAGCAGAGACGTATTTATCTTCCATATTTCGCAGTATTCTTTCCTGGTGATCAGAGGCGATTTTCCAGAATCCCGTTGCTTTTTGTTTTCTGGCAATGCTCAGTAGTTTTGAGCACATCATGGGGGAAAGCGTTATGGCCACGAATCCAGAAATCAAAACGGCTCCGGACAATGTAAGGGCGAATTCTCGAAAGAATTTCCCCAATTCTCCCGGAGTCATGGCGATTGGTATATAAGCGGTTGCCAGAGTTAGAGTCATGGCGATTACGGAAAAATATATTTCTTTTGAGCCGACAATGGCAGCATTTAATTTTGATAATCCTTTTTCCAGATGTCTATGCACGTTTTCCAGCACAACGATAGCGTCGTCCACCACTAATCCCACCGCCAACACCATGGCGAGCATAGTAAACGTATTGATGGAGAAATCGAACATGTACAGCAGCGCAAATGTGCCCAGCAGTGAGACAGGTATAGTGACGATCGGGATCAAGGTTGCTCTCAGCGACCACAGGAACAAGAATACCACCAAGATAACGAGAACCGTAGATTCAAAAATAGCTCTATAGACATTGGACATAGATGCATTTATATCTCGGGCTTCGTCTGCGACCACAACGGCTTTGCTTCCGGAAGGAATTAGTTCTTTGATGGCGGGCATGATTTTATTGACGGCGACGCTCAGGTCAATAGGGTTGGCCGTTGATTGTTTTACGATGGATAGGCAGACGCATTCTTGACCATTAAACCAGCAACCATCGCGGATATCGTCTGACACTAATTTCGATTTCCCCACATCTTTTATGCGCACGACCTTATCTTTGCCGTGGGAAGACAGCACGATTTCGTCGAATTCCTGTGGTTTTGTAAGTTCTCCACTGAGAATCAACATATATTCTCGATCTTTGCTTATGAGGCGTCCACAAGGTTTTTGCACATGTTGTTTTTGGATAGCCTCGTAGACATCCACGGGAGTATAACCGTAGGCGGCCAATCTCTGGGGATCCAAAAAGATTCGGATGCTTTTGATATTGCCGCCGGTTACCGAGACTCTACCGACTCCCGGCACGACCTCGAATCTTGATTTTACGTATCGTTCGACGAAGTCTCGCAGATCATCCACCGAATGGCGATCGCTGGTAAATCCTATGGTAATGCCGGCGTGCGTATCCGAGCTATCTTTTCTAATGATGGTTTCGGGGATACCGTGCGGCAAATGTCCTCGAGCTTGTGATACTCGATCTCGGACGTCAGCAGCCACACCATCCGGTGTTCTATTTTCCGCGGAGAATTCTATTCTTATATCGCTTTTGTCGTTGGAGCTGTTGGATGTAATAAGCTCTGCTCCCGGTATGGTTGCCAAGTAGCTTTCCAGAATTTTTGTGATCTGAGCCTCCACCACCCGCGGACTGGCGCCTCGGAACTCAGATTCCACGGAGATCACTGATCTCTCTATTTTAGGCTCTTTTCTGACCGGAAGTCTGCTTTGGCAAACTATTCCGAGCACCAGGATCATCATAGTCAAAACCGTCGAAAACACCGGCCGCCTGATACAAAACTCTGTTATTTCCATATTAAATTACTCGTCATATTTTTAGGAGAATTGCTTATTTTTCCTCTGAATACTGTTCCAGTTCTTTCAGAGGGGGAGGCGCAGAACCATCCTGCACGGACACATTCTTGCCTTCCAGCACACCATTTTGACCACTAATTATTACAGTCTCATCGCAATTTATTCCTGTAATTATTTCCACCATGCCGTCTTTTTTCATTCCGATCGTGACCGGAGTTCTGACGGCGAGTCCTTCCACAACTCTGAAGACATAATCATCATCTCCGAGCTTTTCGATGGCGCTTTCCGGAATAACTACCCCGACTGCATTTCCTTCCGGAGCTACCTTTACGCTGACGAAGCGTCCTGGCTTCAGAATAGATGATGCAACGGCGACGTCCTCCGGTACTTCAAGAGTGGCTCTTACGTCAAAAGTATGGGAAACTCGGTCGCACTCGGGATCTATGGCGATTATTTTTGCCGGATATTCCTGAGATTTATCTCCACCCACAAGAATTCTTGCTTCCTGTCCGACGTATATGTTACCGATGTCAATTTCAGAAACTTTAAAGTCCACCTTGAGCAAATGACAATCCACCAGTTTGAGTAGCTCATGGCCCGGAGCCACATACTGTCCTCGACTAATTTCCCGCAATCCGGCTATGCCGCTGAACGGCGCATATATCTTATGCTTTTTCAGAGTATTTTTGCTGGACAAAACACGGGCTTCACACATATCCATTTCTGCTTTCTTGGTATCTCGAGAAATTTTTGCCGTTACTCCCCTATCCGCCAGTTTTTCTATGGGCTCAAATTCGCTTTTGGCTTTACGATATTGCGCTTCCGCTTCCATCAGAGCCGCCTTCGCTACGGAATCATCCAATTCCAACAGCAGATCGCCTTCTTTTACGATCATACCTTCGGAAAAATTAATGTTGGCAATCATGGAACTAACTTCCGACTTTATTATGACAGAATCATACGCTCGAAGTGTGCCAATCGCATTGATATAGCGAATAACTGGCCCCATGGTTGCCTTGGCAATGCTAACGGGTGGAAGGGTATTCACTATTTTTGCGGAATCTCTGTTGGTGAGCTTATATGATATGAAAAACAATACAATTAAAGCGAAAGCAAATAGGTATATTAATTTTTTTTTCCCAAACACTGTTCGTATCCTTTGCTATAGAAACCGAGAGCTAAAATATGATGGTCGGAGCAAGAGGATTTGAACCTCCGACATCAGCCTCCCGAAGGCTGTGCTCTACCAGACTGAGCTATACTCCGATTACGATCAGCTATTATTACACAATAAACTGTTTCCCGCAATCATTTTTTTGAAACTGCCAGCAAACGGAAATCGTTGCGCAACTGCCCCTTCATTGCGAAGGTAATCCCACAATTGGGAGCTCTTGCAACCATACTGTAACGTTGCTATAATTACATTAATATCATGGAATAGCAAATGAATTCAGCAATAATA
>JAITAC010000037.1 GCA_031284345.1 Holosporaceae bacterium
TTTCGATATGATAACCAGACACGGCATAAGAAGAGCAAAATTGTACCAAACCAGTACATTTCCTACGGCTCCCAACATAGGTCCATATTTTTTATTGACAGTTATCACTTGAGCTATTCCTTATAGTTTCTACACAAATTAAAAAATTTATTGTTTCTATGTTCACGCAGATCATCCACGTGGGAAAGTGCCTGCAAAGACGATTTTATTTTGTCCGCTACGGCTTTTATGGTAGATTCGTGATCCCGATGAGCTCCTCCCAGAGGCTCGCCAATTACATTATCGATGATTTTGAACTTCAGGAGATCCTGAGCTGTAAATTTCAGTGCGTTTGCCGCTTCCACTGCTTTTTCGGCGTTTCTATAGAGAATCGATGCGCATCCTTCCGGAGAAATTACCGAGTAAACCGAATGTTCGAGCATAAGTATGGTATTGGCTACCGCGAGGGCAACAGCTCCTCCGGATCCGCCTTCGCCGATTATGGTAGCCACGATCGGTCCTTTGAATTTTAGTGCTCTTTCGAGGCATTTGGCAATGGCTTCCGCCTGACCTCGCTCTTCGGCTCCGACTCCCGGATACGCTCCGGCGGTGTCAATGAAGGTGATCAGAGGCAGATTAAATTTGTCCGCCAGATCCATTAGGCGACACGCCTTCCGATATCCTTCCGGATGAGGCATACCAAAATTATGTTTGATTCGATCTTCCGTATCCTTACCTTTTTCATGTCCCATGACCGCCACCGAAATGCCTTTGAATTTTCCGATGCCGGCAGTAATGGCGAGATCATTGCCAAATGCCCGATCTCCAGAGACGGGAACAAAGTCTTCGATTAGCGCATCTATGTAGTCGGACGTCTTGGGGCGATCTTGATGTCTGGCGACCAAAACTTTTTCCCAGGGCGATAACTCCGAATATATTTTTTTCAGCAATTTTTTCTGTTTTGATTCTATGCGTTTAATTTCTTCGATCATGCGCAGATCTTTAGTATCCAAGTTTTTCAACTCTTTGATCTTTGCTTCCAATTCAAAAATTGTTTTTTCAAACTCAAGAATAATCATAATAAGAGACTCTAGCACAATTGCAGCACCGGATGATAGATAATTTTTCGAGAAAAATGGTGATTTCGTCGCCTTGACTTATGAGAGCTTTTGAAGTATACTTTATTGAATATTAGAATTTTATATATATATTTTAGGAGAAAAAATAATGAAAAAAATTTTGTTTCTTGCCGTTGTTTTATGCGGAGCAACAGTATTGATATCTGGATGCGCCAGGAATATATCTTCTTCCACCTATGATGCAAACACTGTGGGAGCCGCAAACGATACTTACGAATGCGTAGTCGTAAAAGTGCGTAAGGTCATGGTTGAGGAAGGGGAGCGTCTGGAAGACAATAAAACTGGCGCTATTATGGGAGCCCTTGCTGGTGGAGCTCTGGGACATACGGTCGGCAAAGGACGTGGTAATGTAGTCTCAACTGCAGGCGGAGCAATTCTCGGAGGCATCGGTGGAGCTTTTGCGGAAAAAGCGCTGAAGTCGCAGGATGGGCTAGAATATACGGTTCGACTCAATTCAGGCCAGGTGAAAACTGTGGTTCAGGGGTCCGATAATCCTCTATATCCTGGACAAACTGCGTACCTTATTATTGATCATCGGGGAAGATCTAGGGTAATACCAAGATAGTGGCCGTATGCTCTAAAATACAGCATCTTTTTCGAATTATTCGGGGTTGGTAAGCGTCCTTGCTTTGTATTTTTGGATACGGCAATGGAGTTAGTCAAATTGTTACTGTTATTCATTTTCAGTGAAAATTTGGCTACAGTGATTAGTAAATCCGCTTACCATCCCACGGATTCTGCAATACATTGATTTTGCCCCGCGCAATAACAATGGCGATACAAACGAAATAATCCATTTTTTGATGAGTCATGGCGTATAGGAGATTGTGAGATATTCTCTCACAAAATGAACTGTTGGAATCCGAATTTTTCCCGAATGGTAAAAAAATAATCAAGTCCAAAACGAATATATGCTGATATTTTAGCATCGCGGCTTGATTGTAACGTACTAATTTATAAAATTTCGAGCATCGACAGTTCCGGAGTCAATTCCCCATATTTGTTTAGCTTCTATCCATCCTTTTATGCCGCCAACTTCCACTTTTATCCAGTGTTCTTCTTTTTTTAGTACTCGACAAACAACATTTTTTTCAATTTTCGCTATGGGATGCGACTTCGACGAATATTTATACATGATGGCATATTCATCAATGACAATTACGGTGTTTTTTCGAGAAATCATATTTTTATGTACCCATCCTTCGGTACCATCGAAAAATTTGACCTTGCACCATTCGTTAAATTCAGCAATTAGCAGCATGGGGATGTTTGCCCACATAAATGTCCAACTTACCGGATACTCCTTGCCCGGACCAACTCGTACATTTACCTGGGACGATTTGAGACTAACAAACTGCACCGCTTCCAGTGATGCAAAAAATAATAGCGCAAAAAATGTTGCCACATACACTAAACAATATTTTTTTTTACACATTTTTTTGTTTTTATGTTCCCAAAAATGGTCGATAATGGACAGCCACTTTTGGGAAAATAATGCGAAATCGTTCATAATTGTCTATTGCCTAAAGCGTTATCTGGTTTTTTATAAGCGGACGAATCGCATAAAATGCGTCGATAATCCCTAACAGTATAACAAATATAGTTAATATTGGCATCAAAAAAAACAGCAAGTAAAACATTAGCAATAGTATTTTAGTATTTTTTATATTATTCATGAGAAAATGCACCAGCGACATCCCCGCGATCAGCGGAGCGACTAGAGATAGCGTGGCCAATCCGTAAAATATCGGCGATATGTTTGCGGGCAGGAACACCACAAGCGCCACGAGCGGAAACGCTCCCAGCAGTGGAGAAATCGATATGTTACATTCATCATAATCCGGTCTAATATTTTTTTTTAGGCATCTGCTGAGAAAATTAGCCAGAAGAAAACTAAAGACAATACTGATTACGCTGGCAAAAGTAAATATACTGAATATTGTTTTTATTGTTATAAACGACTGAAAATCAGACCACATATCAGATGGAGCAAAGG
>JAITAC010000048.1 GCA_031284345.1 Holosporaceae bacterium
CGCTATTAACGCTGCGGGAAAATGTGTTGTCATAGTTATTTAAAACGGAGTGCAGCCGAAGCTGCATAACGAAATGAAAGCTCAGACGAATCCGAACAAAACACATCGTAGGATGAAAAAACTTCTCCTATTCATGATAGTAGCATAAAAAAAATATATTGCAACTCTTTTTTTGCATTTTTTTAGAAACAAACACACGTTGTACTTGTAATAAGCGTGAAGCAACTGAAATTTGAAAAAAAATTTATCGGACTATTGTCCTCAGCAGAGTTTCTATTTTTTCTGCTTGTTCACAGGAATTATCCAGATAAAATTGCAATACCGGCACGGATTTCAAACGCATATTGGATCCCAAATGATATCTCAGCTTTGGGGCGTGTTTTTGCAGGAAGAGGAGGCAATCTTTTCCGGAGAAATTATTGGAAAGCGAGACCACAAATAGCTTAACATATTTCAGGCACGAGCTAACTTCGACGTCGGTTATGGATATCAGCGAGGCATTTACGCTGAAATTTTCGTCGAAAATATTAGAGCGAAGGAGGAAATCGGCCAAAATTTTTTTTATTTCTGCGGCTACTTTTTGCTGACGGGAATTTTTTTTTTGTAGCATATTTTTAAAGTTGACGAGCAACTTCCTCCAGTTCGAAACATTCTATAATATCTTTTACGTGTATATCGTTGTAATTTTCAATGGATATGCCGCATTCGAATCCGGCTCTTACTTCTTTGACGTCATCTTTCATTCTTTTTACGGATTTTATATCTCCGGAATGCACAATGATACCATTTCTGATTAATCTAGCTTTAGCGTTGCGCTTGATTATTCCGTCGTGTACGATGCATCCGGCAATGCGACCGAGCTTTGATACATCGAAGGTACGTCTTACTTCAGCAGATCCCAGGATATTTTCTTTAATATCCGGGGAGAGCATACCGGAGAGCAGAGCTTTGGTATCGTCGATGAGGTCATATATTATTGAGTAGTATTTCACCTGCAGTTTATCGCGGGCGATTTGGTCGCGGGCCTGCATATTTGCGCGTACGTTGAAGCCAATGATCAGGGCGTTGGAAGCTCTTGCCAGGGAGATATCGCTTTCGGTAATTTCTCCGATACCCGAATGGAGCACTTTAACAGCGACTTCGTTTGTAGACAGCTTATGCAGACTGGAGCATATGGCTTCGGACGATCCTTGCACATCTGCTTTAACTATGACCGACAGTATTTGCAGTTTTTCATCTGTTTCAAGCCTAGAGAACATTTGCTCGACGCTGCCACGTGAGGATACCACCCAGGACAGTTCTCTTTTTTTTCTATCCCTATAGTTGGATATTTCTCGAGCTTTATTTTCGTCACCGACGACCACAAAATCATCTCCTGGAACGGTATTTCCATTGAATCCAACTACTTCTCCAGGAGATCCCGGAGTCAATTCTCCCATGGTTTCGTTGCGATAATTTTTTATGGCTTTTACGCGACCGAAAACGCTACCGGCGACAAATATATCTCCGACTTTTAGAGTTCCTTTTTGTATCAAGATAGTGGCTACGGGGCCCTGACCTTTTTCGACCCGCGATTCGATGACAACTCCCTCTGCCGAACGCCGAGGGTTTGCTTTTAGCTCCAACATTTCAGCTTGCAGCAGAATTATTTCTTCTAGTTTATCCAGATTAAAAGCAGTTTTGGCGGAAATTTCCACATCCATGACATCACCACCATAGGATTCCACCACCACTTCATGATTTAGCAGATCTTTTCTCACATTATCGGGATTAGCGCCGTGTTTATCAACTTTATTGATGGCCACGATAATCGGAGCGCCGGCTGCTTTGGCGTGATTTATGGCTTCAATGGTCTGATCCTTTACGCTGTCATCGGCGGCGACCACGAGCACCACGACGTCGGTAACGTTGGCTCCCCGCGATCTCATTTCCGTGAACGCAGCGTGCCCCGGCGTATCAATAAAAGTTATGCGACGGCCATCCTTAAGAGTAACCTGATAGGCTCCAATGCATTGGGTAATACCGCCAGCTTCCCGAAGGGCGACGTCTGTTTTCCGCAATGCGTCCAGCAGCGACGTCTTGCCGTGGTCCACGTGTCCCATTATGGTTACTACCGGCGGACGATACACAAGGTTTCCTTGCTCATCTCCCAATTTTATGCCAATTTCCACGTCGCTTTCACTTACTCTTTTTACTTTGTGACCAAAATCCATGATCAGCAGTTCAGCGGTATCGGCGTCTATGATTTGGTTGGCCGTAGCCATTACGCCGAGCTTCATGAGTGCCTTCACCACCTCTCCCGTGCGGACTGCCATTCGGTTCGAAAGCTCCTGGACACTGAGAGTCTCGGGCAATATAACTTCCCGCACCACTTTCTGCTCATCGGCGCTTTTGTGCTGGAATTTATTTTTCTGCTGAGCCCTCTTGATGGACGAAAGAGAACGCCGACGCCCACCTTCCTCATCGTCAAGTGCATTGTAGATGGAAACACGACCGGATCCGGAACTATATTTTCCCTTTAGCTCCCGAATGTCTTTTTTTACCACTAGAGACTTTTTTACCACATTAGATTTTTGCGAATGACCATCGTCCTCGTCAGCAGTAGCAGCAGCAGCATGAGGAGACGGATTTTTGAGATTTTTATGGGAATGTAAGGTCTGCCTTTCGGGAGCGGCGGATTCTTTACTCTCTTTTACGACGACTGTTTTTTCAGTTTTTTCAATGTCCACCACTTCATTTTCAACTTTTTCTTTCTCAATTGCAGGTACAAGCGAAAGTTTTTCTTCCAACACTAAACGAGCCTGCTCTTCAGCTAATTTAGCGTTTCGGGCTTCTTCCTCTAACCTTATTTCTTCGCGCAGACGTTTTTGCTCCTGCTCTTGCCGCAGTCGTTCCGCCTGTTCTTTCTCTTCTTTTATGGCTTCCTGCACGGCTTTTATGCGAGTTTCCACTTCTTCATTGGTTAAATTTCCGCTCCTGTATACGTTGGCACTCCCTGCTGCAGATGCAGAGTTGGAAGATGCAATGCTGCGTTTTCTCTTTACTTCTACCGTAACGACCTTGGATTTTCCATGGGAAAAGCTTTGCCTGACTTTGCCGCCGAAATTGTTGACTTTTTGCTTGACATCCGCCGTACGAGATAGACTCAACGTGCTTTTTTTCTCTTCTGCCATATGAATTATCTCCTGCAAATTCTTTACTTAAACCAGTGCTCTCTAGCTTTCATGATAACCTCATTGGCGATGTCTTTGTCAAGATCTGGCACTATTTCCACCAATTCGTCGGCACTCAAGTCGGCAAGATCGTCAAGTTTCAATATTTTATTTGCCGCTAGCTGCAACAGCATCTTATCAGAGAGCAGACCAATTGCCATTATTTTTTTATCGATTTTGAGTTTTTTTATTTTTTCTGATGCTTCTTTTTCTTTTTCGGCGAGATAATTTTTAGCTCGCGAAATTAGCTCATCCGCCAAATTTTCGTCGAATCCTTCGATGGAGACCAGCTCGTCTTTGGTAATGTAAGCCAATTCTTCGATTTCGGTGAATCCTTCGGTGACCAGCAGATATGCGATTACTTCGTCACAATCCAGAATATCCATAAAGACCCTGGACTGCTGATGGTATTCCTGATTTCTTTTTTCTGTGGCCTCGCTCTCGGAAACGACGGTGACATTCCACCCTATGAGTTGAGAAGCCAGACGAACGTTTTGTCCTCGTCTTCCGATGGCCAAGCTCAGCTGATTATCAGGAGCGAGCACCTCAAATTTTCTATTTTCTTCGTCCATAACGACCTTGGAGACCTCTGCCGGTGCGAGCGCATTCACGGCAAAAGTCGCCGGATCGTCGGACCAGAGAACAATATCGATTTTTTCTCCCTGCAGCTCTTGTATGATGGTCTGGACTCGACTTCCTCGAATGCCAACACAGGCTCCAATGGGATCAATGCTGGAATCGGCGGTGTAGACAGCGATTTTCGCTCTGCTGCCTGGGTCTCGGGCAACTGATTTTATCTCGATTACGTTGTCGTAGATCTCCGGAACCTCCTGCTGGAATAATTTGGCCAAAAATTGCGGATGTGTTCGGGATAAAAATATCTGCGGACCACTGGTTTCCTGGGAAACATTGGCGATGTAAGCGCGTACTCTATCTCCGACCCGGAAGTTCTCCTTAGGAATTAGCTGATCTTTCTTTATGATAGCTTCTGTTCTTCCTATATCCAAAGTAACGGAATTATATTCGGCTCGTTTTACGACTCCACTGATAATTTCTCCCACTCTTCCGATAAATTCGTTATACTGCTTTTCCCTTTCGGCCTCGCGGATTTTCTGGGTAATAATCTGGCGACCGACCTGTGCTGCCACTCGGCCAAAATTTATCGGCGGTAGGCGGGAAGATAACACGGTATCCACTGCCGCGTCCGCGTCTATCTTTCGAGCGTCTTCCAGCGATATTTCCGTATATTCGTTTTCCACATTTTCCTTTACCGTGAGACACTTTAGAATGGAAACTTCTCCGGTTTTGCGATCTATGTTGACCCTAATATCGTGCTCGTGGCCATACTTTGACCTTGCGGCTTTTTGAATGGCGCTTTCCATGACTTCTAAAACTTTTTCTTTTTCCAAGCCTTTCTCTCGAGCAACTGCGTCGGAAATTTGCAGTAATTCCGGTCCATAAAAGCGAGAATCAGTCCATAATGCCGTCGACATGTTTTAAATATCCTTCATCAAATCCATCTCAAAAAACTCTTCTAATCGTTATTTTTTTCACATTACGATAGGGAACAGCAATTTCATCGTCATTAGTATCGCACCAATCTTTCAAATAGACAACCGTATCGGTGGAATTTCCTTCAATCCTTAGTAATTTTCCCACAATTTTTTTTTTAGTGTTCATCGGAGTGTTCAGCTCCAGTCTTATTTCTCTGCCGCAGAAGCGTGGAAGATCGTCGATTTTATTGATGGATCGATATTCTCCCGGAGAGCTAACATTTAGGTTATACTTACCACTTATAAAATCTTCAACGTCGAAAATCGCAGAAATAATGCGACTTGCGGCAACGCAGTCATCGACGCACACCGGAGCGCCATCCAGGCGATCTATATCGATGTCCACCGACGTCACCGATCCGGATAGGATTCCAACACGCACAATTTCGTATCCTCTACTTGCGAGAGAATCATCTGTAGCTGCGATTATTCTTGCACTTAACGACAAATTCCTTTTCTTTCATTTTATGAATCACTGATCAACATACAGAAAAACATGAAATTATGCAACAGCATGCTTTCTATGTATCAGGGCTGACTCATAATTTTTTTGAAGCGTGGTAAGCTTATTACTTTTTGGATCTTGCGGAAATCACCCAAAAACTCCCAATGGAAATAAGCGCAAGTCCACCAATTATGAAAAAATCCGGCGTTTTATTGTATATGAAAAAATCCCAAAAAGTCGCTGGAATCAGCATTGTGTAGGTGGCAGACGCCAAATGAGAGCTGGGCGATAATTTAAACGCATGAATCATGCAATATTGGGCAATGGCACCGATTATGCCTCCTATAATTAGGTAAACGGCGTCCGCAAACTGTAATTTCGAAAAATCACTGAAGCCGAAGGTTATAGAAGTAACTAGAAGAGTAACATGATGATAAAAAATAATGGTGAATTCGCTGTCGGTAAACGATAATCGCTTGATAATCACCTGATTCAGAGCGCTAATAACGGCGCCAATAACCGCAAACAGTATTCCAAACTGAAAAATGCCGAGACCGGGTCTGAATGCTAGTAATATCCCGAGAAATCCAACCACCACAGCAATGATGTCTCGCGCATACAATTTTTCCCGGAGCAAAAATACATTGAGGGGAATGACAAAAATCGCCGTCGTATAGCCAACGACAATTACATCCACCATATTCGAGTACTCATATGCCAGCATGAACGCGTATGTTCCCAGACAGGCGAGAATCGCTCGAAAAATATTTTCTCCGACTCGATTCGTTTGCGCCGGATTAACTTTTTTATAAACGGCAAAGCACACCAGCGGAATAAATCGGCACATGGTGCGCAAAAATACTATTTGATTTACTCCATAATGCGGTAAAAAATATTTCATGACGGTGTCGGAAAACGAATACAGACACACGCTTACCACCACAAAAATATAGCCAAGTTTTTTT
This sequence comes from Holosporaceae bacterium, assembly GCA_031284345.1. Lineage (GTDB taxonomy): Bacteria > Pseudomonadota > Alphaproteobacteria > UBA3830 > UBA3830 > BNWE01. The sequence continues at coordinate 6,176 of JAITAC010000048.1, forward strand.
TTAGATATGCTATTCATTTAACAACGAGCATGTCGCACATTATTCGGGTGCTATATCTGTAATTTCGGACACCAATTCGCCGTTATTTCTGATCATTTGTTCCACTTTATCGGCGACGTCAGGATGTTCCTTTAGGAATTGGCGTGCGGCTTCTTTACCTTGTCCTAGTTTTTGATCTCCGAACGAGTACCAGGATCCAGATTTATCCACGGCTCCGATTTTTACGCCGATATCGACGAGCTCGCCGGTTTTGGAAATGCCTTCGCCGTATATGATATCGAAGTCGATGACCTTAAACGGAGGTGCGACCTTATTTTTTACTACTTTGACGCGCACTTGATTTCCTATCACCTGATCTTTATCTTTCAGGGACCCGGTGCGGCGAATATCCAGTCGAACGGACGCATAAAATTTGAGTGCATTTCCTCCGGTTGTGGTTTCCGGATTGCCGAAAAATACTCCTATCTTCATGCGAATTTGATTTATAAAAATCATGATGCAGTTGGACTTGGATACGGTCGCAGTAAGTTTACGCAGAGCCTGACTCATGAGTCTTGCCTGTAGTCCCATGTGAGCATCGCCCATTTCGCCTTCTATTTCTGCTTTGGGCACGAGGGCGGCAACGCTGTCTACGACCAGAACGTCGATGGCGCCGGAGCGCACGAGCGTATCAGCGATTTCCAGAGCTTGCTCTCCGGTATCCGGCTGAGACAACACTAGAGAATCCACTTTTACCCCAAGATTTCTGGCGTATATCGGATCAAGAGCGTGCTCGGCATCGATGTAAGCACAGATACCGCCTTTTTTCTGGGCTTCGGCAACGGCATGCAGCGCCAGCGTCGTTTTTCCTGAGCTCTCCGGCCCGAAAATCTCAATGATTCTTCCCTTAGGAAATCCCCCTATGCCGAGAGCCATATCCAATCCGATGGATCCGCTCGGAATCGCTTCTATCTCCACCAGACTCCCCCGTTGGCCAAGCTTCATTATGGAACCTTTACCAAACGCTTTCTCTATTTGAGAAAGTGCGACATCAAGAGCTTTTTCCTTATCCATAAACTACTTTCCTTCTAAAACAAAAAACAATTAACTAAAATAAATCGAAACTAATGCCAATTTTTATTTCAACAACTTTAAACGGTGCGATGAAGACTGCAGTGTAACGAGTCTTTTCCGCAAGCGACTTAGGCAAAAAACACCCATTATGCATCAATTTCTCCTAAGCATACTAAATAACCATGCCAAATATAAGTCTAAACCAGAACGGACTCATGATTTTTTTGAAGCTCTGCGCAGGCAGCGCTTTTCCCCAAAAGGGAGAGAGAGACGCCCAAAAATATGACCGCTTCCGGCATCAGGGACGCTTGCGCGGAATAGCTCCTATGGAGTATACTAACTTAACTTGTGAGAGACTGAATACGTCTCATATTTCGTAAACTACTACGTTGTTCCAGCTTCTTCGATATTTTGCGATATGATGTGAAGTTTTTGATTAATTCTGCTTCCTATTGTTTTCATGCCAGTTATTGCCACAACGGCGATTAAACTAGCAATCAGCGCGTATTCAATGGCTGTGGCGCCTTTTACGTTTTTTTTATGCTTTAATATTTTACCCAACATCATACGACTCCTCACGGAAACAATAAGGTTCTAAAATCAATATAACACTACTTTTGTTACTAAAACATTAAAAATATAGAACTAATAAAAATCATTTTAAAAAACGAAATTAATTGTAACCCGAGACCATCTGTCATGGCGGGAAATTAACAGCAGTTGGATTGGCGCGTCACTTTGTTTTTATTAAAAATATAAAAAATTCACTCCCGATAACGGAATAAATCATCGAATATTTCGGATATTACCGATCCTATTATTGATAACATTTGGTAGCTCAGATATCATTAGCAACATGAATTATTTTTAATTGCAATATATTTTTATTTAGAGGAGTGGACTAATGAGTACAATTATAGGCATTGTTGGACGCGAAATTCTAGATTCCAGGGGAAACCCGACGGTGGAGGCGGAATTGGAATTGGAGAGCGGCGTTGTGGCCGTTGCCGCAGTTCCGAGTGGCGCATCAACTGGATCATTTGAGGCCGTTGAACTGAGAGACGGGGATCCGCAGAGATATTTGGGAAAAGGCGTGCTAACAGCGGTGAAAAATATTAATGAAGATATCAGCGACGCCATTTTTGGCCTTGAGGCATCTGATCAAATCGCCCTCGACGAAGCCATGATTGCCTTGGACAACACTCCCAACAAAGCCGCGCTCGGAGCCAATGCGATATTGGCGGTAAGTTTAGCGGCGGCCAAAGCTTCCGCCATCGAAAAAGAAATGCCATTTTATAAATACGTAGGTGGAATCTCTGCCTGCTTACTTCCGCTTCCCATGATGAATATTTTGAACGGTGGAGCCCACGCTGATAATCAATTGGATGTGCAGGAATTTATGATCCTCCCGGTTGGAGCGAGATCCTTTGGGGAAGCGCTTCAAATGGGAGCCGAAGTGTATCATTCTCTTAAAAAAGAGCTGCATAGTGCCGGTTTCACCACAAATGTCGGCGACGAAGGTGGCTTTGCTCCGAATCTACACACATCCCGAGAGGCTTTGGAATACATTGTAAAAGCCATTGACAAGGCAAAATACGTTCCCGGAAAAGATATTATGATCGGACTGGACGTCGCTGCCACAGAATTCCATAAGGATAAAAAATATCACCTTAAAGGAGAAGGCTTGACGCTAACATCTCAGGAAATGGTGGATTATTACGCAGCGTTAATCTCCGAATACCCTATAATATCAATCGAAGATGGCATGAGCGAAGAAGATTGGAACGGATGGAAAATTTTGACCGCTTCCCTAGGCAAAAAAATCCAATTGGTCGGAGACGACGTCTTTGTGACAAATCCAACTAGAATCGCCCGTGGAATTTCTGAAAAAGTGTCCAACGCAGTGCTTATAAAATTAAATCAGATCGGTACGCTAACGGAAACCCTGAGAGCCATTGACATGACCCATCGTGCCAGCATGAAATCCATCATTTCACACCGCTCCGGAGAAACTGAAGATACGTCCATAGCCGATATAGCTGTCGCCCTTAACGCCGGCCAGATCAAAACCGGAGCTCCGGCCCGCTCCGATCGCGTGGCAAAATATAACCGCCTCCTGAAAATCGAAGCAGAATTGGGATCACAGGCGAAATTTATCGGTGGAGAAATATTTAATATCGATTAAAAATATAAACGTAATAAAAAAATACAGAATGGAAAAAATTCTTCCGTATTTTTATAGGAGATTATGATGTCCAAAAAACCATTGGTTTTATGCATACTAGATGGATTCGGTTTTTCAGAAAAAGAAGAATATAACGCCGTAAAAACCGCACATACTCCAACGTTTGATAAACTCTGGCTCGAATATCCGCACACGCTGCTGAAAGCCGCCGGACTAAACGTTGGACTTCCAGAAGGACAAATGGGAAATTCAGAGGTAGGACATACGGCCATAGGTCTGGGACGTGTTGTGTATCAGGATCTGCCCCGCATAACAATGGCCATCGCTAACAATACCCTGAAAGATTTTCCTGAATTAATTGCATTAATGGATAAACTAAAAGAAAATAAACGCTGCTGTCATCTGTGGGGACTGCTATCAGACGGCGGGATCCATTCGCATCTAAACCATCTGCTTGCACTTACAGATATTATGCTGGAAAATAAAATAAAAGTGCTTGTGCACGCAACCCTAGACGGTAGAGATACTCCACCAAAAAGTACACTGTACTATATCGATATGTTCGAAAAACGCTACGGCACAAAAGCAAAAATCGCTACTGTGGGAGGTCGCTACTACTCCATGGATCGAGATAAACACTGGGACAGAACCAGATTGGCCTATAATGCTATGGTGCGTCCCATAAAATTATGGGAATCCGCTCACGAATATGTGGAAAAATGCTATTCCGAAGATGTTTTCGATGAATTCGTGCCTCCCATGGCCATCGGCAGATACGACGGTATTCAGGACGACGATGCATTGATCTGCTTTAATTTTAGGTCAGATAGAGTCAAACAAATGCTGCAGGCGTTCACAGATGAAATATTTCCTCACTTCATTAGACCCTACGGAATGCCTAAATTGTCGTCGGTGGTCGGCATGACCGAATACAGCTCAGAATTTCATAAAAAAATCGGAGTCCTGTTCCCGCGTGAAGAAATAAAAAAGCCCCTGGGCGAAGTAATCGCCGCAGCCGGATTGACCCAATTGCGTATGGCGGAAACGGAAAAATATCCCCACGTGACTTTTTTTTTCAACGGCGGTCGGGAACAACCATTTAAAAACGAAGAACGTATTCTGATCGGATCCCCAAAAGTCGCGACCTACGATCTGGAACCAAAAATGTCCGCTCTAAAATTGACGGATATGATCGTCAATAACCTAAATAATGACGCCTTCGATGTGTACGTGCTGAACTTTGCCAATCCGGACATGGTGGGACATACAGGAAATTTCAAGGCCGTCGTCGAAGCCATCGAAGTCATAGACAAATGCCTGTTTCGCATAAACGAGGCCGTAAAACTAAAGGATGGTTGCCTTATTATCACAGCAGATCACGGCAACGCTGAGGAAATGTTCAATCCAAAAGCATCGCAACCGCATACGGCACATACCACCAACGATGTCCCGTTTATTTTGGTGTGTGATAAGTACAAATTCGATCAATTAATACCCGGCAGAGGACTCAGCGACGTCGCTCCTACCGTGCTGAGCATTCTCGGACTGGATATTCCTCCGGAAATGACAGGAAAAAGCATTATTGTATAGCTCACCCATGACACTAATGAGACATTTATACCATTTCCTGAAACACAAGCAATTAGGACAGCAAATCATCCAGCTGTTTTTTGTAATTGGGATTATTGATGTAGAGCTCTTTTGTAAATTTACAAAATTTGCTCATCTTCCGAAATAACTCTTCCGACATCACATGTTCTATTCGGCATGAATTTGTTATGGCCTCCTCTTTGCTTAATTTGAGAATCCTGCAAAAAAAATTGTTCATCACTTCGAATTTTTCAATTATCTCTTTGGCGTTTTCCAGTCCGTCGGGCGTCAGAGTGATCTGGGAATAGGGTTTGTAATTGATAAGATTTTTGTCAACCAACACGTTCAGCGCCGCATTTACAGATGATTTTTTCACGGATAATAAATTCGCAATATCTGACATTTTTGCGTATCCATTCTGAGATACTTCCAGATATATGGTTTTTAAATAGTTCTCCTGACTCGGAGTTAAGCTGATCATATTAGTTCCTAGTGTGATTACTATCTTCATACATAATATGATAATTTGGATTTTATTTCCATAGTTGTCCTCTCGAGCGGATTCAAGTTTAATTACAAATTTGATATTTTTAGGCTTGTATTAATGTTAGTGCACCTATACTATGTTAGGCGAAACTAATCATCTTTGAAAGGCATAATAATGGGAAAATTTTTCGATTTAGCTGCCGGAGCGATATATGCTTGACTGCAACCATTGTCCCTTCGCCGCTAAAGATGAATATAAGATTGTTCTGGTCGGGAATCCGAATGTTGGGAAATCGTCTATTTTTAATCTACTGTCCGGCAAATACGAGGAAGTAAGCAATTATCCGGGAACCAGCGTATCCGTGGCAACGGCCAAAATCCATGGCGGAATACTGATGGACACGCCCGGAGTCTACAGTCTTGCCGGTAACTCTCAGCTGGAGCAAATAACGAGAAAATACGCAGCCGAGGCAGATATCATAATAAATGTCGTTAACGCTTTGACGCTCGATAGAGACCTGATGCTCACAAAACAACTGCTGGAAATGAACTGTAACCCGGTGTTGGTGATTAATCAGATTGATGAAGCCGAGAAAAGAGGGATCTCCCTAGACCGGGAAAAATTATCCGAAAGACTCGGAGTTGAAGTCATAAAGGCCATAGCAACCAAGAGAATCGGCAAGCATGAAATTATGCAGGCCATCCTAAACCATCGAAAAAAAAATTGCAGTTTATTGAACAATTCTTCGGATATCAAAGAGGTTCTAGATAAATGTCTGTCGGTAAAAAATACGGCTCCCGGACTGTCGCAAAAAATAGACAATTTGCTGCTGAATCCGATATTCGGCTGGCCCATTGCAATATTTGTTTTGTACCTGCTATTTAAGGTATTGGGAACGGTTATTTCCGGCTACTGCGTCGATTATCTCATTGCCGCCATGGATAAATTCTACGTTCCGGCAATATCAGAATGCGTCTCCAATCTCTTCGGAAACAATTTATTTGCGAAAATATTGACCGGAGAATTCGGCATGCTCACCATGACAGTCAAAATGATATTCGGAATACTCCTGCCACTAATCGCCGGATTCTATATCATAATGTCGCTGCTGGAAGATTCCGGCTATATACCTCGAATGGCCGCTCTGACAACTAGATTTTTCAATTTTCTTGGCCTAAACGGAAACGCTGTAATTCCCGTATTGCTGGGATTCGGATGCGGAGCCATGGGAACAATTTCCGCTAGAATTTTGGAAACCGATAAAGAAAAAATAATCGTCACCGCTCTTATCGGAATAGCAATACCCTGCGCCGCCCAGCAGGGAATAATAATCTCTCTTCTGGCATCCCTCAATAACGCAGGAATTTTCTTTGCCTACATTGCCGTAATGGTTGTAATCACAGCAATCAGCGGAAAAATTCTGACTTTATGCCTGAAAGGAGATATTTCCTGCTTTGCAATGGACATTCCTCCGCTGCGCCGCCCTTCTTTTGAAAATTGCCGCCGGAAGACGATGCGCAGAGTCCGAGACTTTTTGTTCGAATCGGTGCCCATATTTGCAGCAAGTTCCGTCGTTATCTCCGCGCTTCATGAATGCGGAGCGCTGAATTGGCTGCAGGCCAGCCTGGCTCCGATTGTTGAAAACCTGCTGCACCTGCCGAAGGAATTTTCCGATGTTTTTGTCATGGGAATCATAAGAAGAGATCTGGCTTCGGTGGAAGTATTTAATATGTCGCAGAATCTTCTGGCAACCGGCGCTCAAATTCTGACGGCAACAGTCGTGATAAGCCTGTTTGTCCCCTGCATAAACGCCATTCTTGTAATTATTAAGGAAAGAGGATGGAAAATGGCGCTGATTCTGTGGTTTAGTACATTCGTAATCTCTATAGGCGTAGGTGCCATTTTGACGAGAATCGCAGAAGGAGTTTTCGCATAACCATTTTTATCTTCATAAACTAATACCAGATCCCATCTCTGATTTGCCATTGCCGACTGGGTAGCGACTGGTACAGTATGCACTCCGCAAGTTGTTTGGATAATCCAAAATGGGACCTGGTATAAATATAATAAATATGGGAAATAAGCTTCAGAATCCGAATGTTCCGGAATCCGTAGAGTGGTAAGCTGCGTCCCAAACATCTTTGCTTGGGACGCTCTTAT
>JAITAC010000082.1 GCA_031284345.1 Holosporaceae bacterium
AGAAAATACAACTACTCCCGACCTCATAACTGCTTGCACGGTATGACCCCTATGGAGTATATTAACTCAACCTATGGGAGACTAAATCTGTCTCATATCTCATGAACTATTACAGGATAATCCAAAATGGGACATGGTATTATGTGAGTTGGTGGAAGAGGTGCCGGCGCACAACTTCGAGAAACATCCTGACTCTGACAGTTAAGGAGGCAAAGGAGGTAATCGAGAAATTTATTAATTTTTATAATTACAGAAGATTACACCAAAATTTGGATTACAAAACTCCAAATGATGTGTATGGTGGTGCGTTTTTGAATAGATACGCACGATTATCTACAAAACAGATGTTCGCGCGCTTGTGTTTTTGTATAGTTTCTACGAGGCGTTACAGTACAATTGTTAGGAGAGACATACCACTGTTGCATTTCGTTTTTGATGGGGCGGAAAAAATTTTTTAGGTCTAAACAATTCCGCCCAGTTTTGGATAACGCTGCTCTTATTTGCTACTTGAGCGGGAAACAACCGAAATAATTTTCATTCTTTCTTCTTCATTTAACAAATCGTTATTTGTTACGGATTCGATAAAGCTATTCTGCTTGTTTAATTTTATTATCTTATGCGTAATGAAGTCGTGTAAATCATCTTCATTTAATCCTGCGAACAATACTATTAACTGGTCAAGTATATTTGCCACGTCGTCTCTGTGAATAAGGCGAATAGTAGCGCTATCAATTTTTATATCGTAAATATCGATCATATTTTTGATGGCAGTCAAATAATTTTTTGCTACAATCCACGATACTTGGTGATGTATTCCCTGTAGTGCACGCAAAAGATTGCCAAGAAAGGGATTTATGTCTAATTTGACATCAGGTCGAACAATATCTAAAAATGTGAGCAAAGGATAACCCAAGTTGTATAATTGGCTGTTATCAAAAAAGTCTTTCATCACAAAATAGTCCAAAAATGACTCGACTTTAATTTTGGGTTTCAATTGTGGAATTATATTTCCGTTGCAGTTTTCATTTTTAACATTAAGAATTTGTCCATGATGTTCATCTATTTGCAGGCTGAAGGAGTACAAATTTTCTTTCGTGAGTTTATCCGAAACATTAAATTTTACTTTCAAGAGGTAGTCTTTAATTTTCTCGGTTCTTTTTACGAAGGCGTCGCCATCTACGGTAATTTCGGTCTCTGTATTTTGCAGAATAGTATTAAAAACCTTGAGAATAGACGATATGCAAGTTTCTTCCGAGGCAACTATTTCTTTTTCTAGCCCGAAAAATCCGCAGATCGCGTCCAAAAGATTTTGGACTCCTGTCGCCATCGAAGAATCTTCATCTTCCTCTTTTATGGGCAAGCTGTGCAATATGATACCAAATTCATTGTTGATGATAGGTTCGCTATTAGCTATTTTGTTTGCAGAATATTTTTTGAAAAATTCCTGCAGTTTCGGATTAGTATTTTTGGGCAGTCTAGTAGGATCTAGCTGTTCGATTTTTCTATTATAGAAGAACATATTGAGCAGGTGTAAAACCACTGCTTCCATGCAATTTGCGTAACTAATTCCATGTGCATTTTTGGATCGTGAGCTTGCAATGGATGGGGTATCATAATATGGGATATTCAATTTTGAGTTTAGCGTTTGTAAATCGAAGGCTTCAGGTATGGACAATATCATCTTTTCCATAAGTGCTGCGCTGTCGGTCCGTGCATTGCCGACGGCGTCTATTTCGCTATCCGGACAGTCGATCAGATTGCGACGTTTCATTAGGTGAAGCAGTTCTCGCAATTCAGCGTCCGAGAACGCATAACGGATAAAACAGTGAATCAAAAATTCTGTATAATAGGTGGGATATAATGGTTTCACCGGAGAGTCCGAGATGGTGTCTTTCATTTCTTGTCGGGCGCATTTGATCACAAGATCAATGTAGAGCAGTATGGTTCGAAAATTATCATTGCTTATTTGTATTTCATCATCACCTATATCTAGCATATCTTTAATTTTTTTATTGATTTTTGCTTTTTTATTGGCGAGTTTAGACGGCACAGCTTCTTTTTCTGATAATGCCATTATGGATCGAAAATCTTCATCACTGATCTCGCTGCTTTTCCATAATGAACATAGATCCAGAATTTTTTTTATATTTTCATTGTAGCTGTTTCTTGCCCATGTTGCGCACTGCAGCAATAACGCGACTACTTCAGCTTTTGTGATGCTACGCTTGGTAATTTTTCCAGCGCCCATTGTTTTATTCTGCTCGAATCGACAAATGCAATTGGAGCTTTTGGTGTTTACTGAAATGAATCCGCTTGGAGAAGGAAACAATAGTATGCACAACTCATCCATTGGAGTGATTCCCTCGTTTTTTATGGAGCAGTTATTTTGCGCATAGTCTTTGGAGCATAGCTTTCGTTGATTAAGAATAATATCTTCTTTGACATAGCCGTACATCGGATTAAGATACGCATTTTTTGCAGAAAAACATTTTCCGATACCAAGATACGCCTCCCTGGAAATTTCAGCCAGCGACGGGAACGATAACAGCAGCGAAGCTACGAGCACTAAAAAATCACACTTTTTTATTGACATGACGATTTCTCCATTACATTGTTGACCAATTGTAGCAGGTAAATGATGAAAAAATAGTTAATATTTGATATTTTTTTTCATACCGTTCACCAATTTTCGGATTCTGTAATTCTGATTTGATTTTCCGGCGAAAAATAAATAGACGGGGTGACTAATGCTGTGCGAGCATCTACGTCACGGTGGCAGGAAATACAAAAAATGCAGGATTCAGCGGTTCCGCATCGTGTTGATATTTTATAGCGTTCATTTGCAAGGATCTTGTGCAAGGATCTGGAGGAGCGCCGCTCAAGACAACAGACATTTGTGCCGTTATCTATGTATTATGAACGATCTCTATGAGTATCACATATGAGTATCACAGCGGCGGCTCCGGCGAAGCAGATTGCGAAAAGGCGCATTATGCAGTGGTCCCTTTCACATTTATCTCAAGAAAAATTATATGTTGATTTTTACTCCCACCATAAATATGTTTCCGCTATTTTTACCTGTAGACGATATGCCGCAGGCTTTACCATAGGCTTGAGCTCGAGCACAGCTGTCGCTCTTTATTTTATCATATTCGGCGTATACGCTTCCTCTTTTATCGAAAACGTATTCACCGGCGAACGTAATTACGCTGGCGGTGGATTTTTCGCTGCTGGAAAATTTTACCGCCGATCTGAAGTATCCAGCAGAAATCGTAAGCTTGCTGTTGACCGCGTAACTGGCGCCGATGGAGTACATTGTGCCGGCGTCGGCTCCTGGTTTCAATCCGACCTCAGGATCGTTAAAGGTATAACTTTTGTTCTCATTGAAGGCGTCAATGTCAGCGGTTGCGTATCTTTTGGATCTTAGCGACTTGCCGTTGTCGGCGTAGCCCAGCGCCAGTTTGAAATCCTTGTAGCCGAGCAGAATACCGATGCTGTAAGCGCTGATATTGTTCACCTTCACACCGATTACGCTGGTTTCCCCCTTCCCCATCCATCCGCACAGGGATATTTTCCCGTTGAACTCATTCGGATCTCCGAACTCGTAGGCAACACCTCCGGTGATGATGCTTTTGGAGTATGCGGAGCGCATTCCGGGAAAATTAGCCTTTTCTTCGTTGATTTCCTTATTGCGCGGTTTCGGATGTAGCGTCTTGAACGGGTTCGAGCTGCGACTGTCCGGCGTGAATGATATGCCAAACGAGAAACCTGAAAATTTCTGCGACATAAACGCTATTTTCGCAGCCTTGTTATCATCAAAAAGGAAACACAGGTCCACGAAAGATCCGGCAGACTCGTTATAGAATATGGAAAGATTCCGGCTAGCAGCTCCTCCATAGCCTACAAGCACACTGCCCCCACTGATGGTCATGGAGTCTGCCACCGTTGGGGAAAATCCGACCTTCAGCGTTCCAATTTTTTCAGATTCCACGAATGCGTAGGCCGTTCTCACAATAGGACTTCCCTGTTTTATTATTCCGGAATTGGCCTTTACTCCAATTTCGAATCCATAATTATACTGAGCGCACTTGTTGAGATATTTCAAAAAGATGTCGCTTTCCAATGCACATATGGAGCTATCGTCAGTATTTTTTTTCTCCTGATTCATAAAAAGCGATGTGAAGTTGAAGGTACCTCTGAAGCTTAAAGGGCAGTCTATTCCTTCTTTTTGCAGTTTATCTGCCACCTTCTCGTGGAGCAATTTTTCTTCATCCGCGACGTCCGTTGCTTCACAAATTCCAATTGTAGATAGCAACGCTAAAAATATTGTTTTTTTCATTTGTTATTCTCCCATGAATATTTTTAAAACATTAAACATAAATTCTATTATTTTTGCTTTTATTTTTGCTTTATTCCTACATGTTTACCTCCACTTTTTAAAGCGATAACAAGCAACACTATGCTTCCGGTGAAAAATTTCAGATCCGACGGAGCGAGCCCAAAAGACAGCGCGATTCCCTGCACCTGCTGATACACAAGCGCTCCTAACAGAGGTGCGATCAGCTGTCGATTCAGCGTGGCGTTTCCGACTATGGCTTCGCCGATCATCAGGCTGGCGAGCCCATGAATCAGGATTCCAACACCGATCCCCACGTCCATGTAGTTTTGCAGCTGAACTATCAGGCTGCCGGCGAGGCCAAACATGGATCCCGCGGCGAATAATCCGAAAATAGTGTATTTCCTTATGCTGATTCCCTGTAGCCTGGCGAGGTCGGAGTTCAGTCCGACTGCCCGAAATCTCAATCCGAAATCAGTGCGCAGAAACACAGCGAATGGGATCATACAAATCGCCAAAATTATCACAATTATCAGCATGTTGTAGCCGATATTTTCCCGAAACAGTCCTCCGCAGTCGAACAGGGCGATGTTCGGCTTGCCCATGATGCGTAGATTTACGCTGTAGGCCATGGTACTGAGGATAATTCCCGCAAGCATCGAGTTAACCCGGAATTTCAGATGGATAAGCGCGGTGCAAATCCCCATAATTCCGGCGCAGATCATGCTTACGAGAATCGCAGCCGTCGGATGCATTCCGGATAACATACAGACGGCGCAGGTAGCGCCGCCAAGCGGATAGGCTCCGTCGGCGGTCAGATCTGCGAAATCCAAAAATCGAAACGGAATCATGATCCCGTAGGCTATAATGGCTAAAATAAGGCCCTGCTGCAGGCCATTTATAAATAGGTCAATTGACATCTTCTCCTCCCTCGTGCAGTAAACTTTGATCCTCGAATCTATGAAACATTTCCAGTAAAGACTGAATCTTCAACTCTGCTTTTTTGCGTCCTTTTACGTCGACGACTATTCGTCCCTTGTGCATCATAATCAGACGATCGCCGTATTTTACCGCATCGTCAAGGTTGTGAGTAATCATGAGTGTCGTGAGTCCGTGTTCACGAACCGACTTCACCGTGTACTTCATCAGCATGACCTGCATTTTGGGATCCAGAGCAGAAGTATGCTCATCCAGCAGCAAAATTTTGCCGCCGGAGTTTATGGCCATCAGGGTAGCTATGGTTTGGCGCTGACCTCCGGATAACGCCTCCAGAGGTTGATCGACAAATTTTTCCAACCCAATATTCAGGGACTTGATTTTTTCCACAATCTCATTTTTGTGACGCTTGTAGAAGGAAAAGCGCGGCGTTTTCATGCGGCTCAGAGCCATGTTTTCCAGCATGGTCATGGCCGGAATTGTGCCTTTGTTTACGTCTTGCACAACTTGCGATATATCTCCATTGCGTCTGATATTGCCCGAATCAGCGTAGTATTCCCCACTGATGATTTTCAACAACGTGGACTTCCCGGAGCCATTGGCCCCGACAAGCGTGCAGAATTCCCCCTCGCACAGCGAGAGGTTTATATCCTTCAAAACCGGTTCGAAAACTCCGGAAAAAGATTTTGTTATGTTGTTTAAACTCAGCATTTTTTTCACTCCACAACTGTCGCGTTTTCCGGAATTGTAACAGCGAATTTTTTGGCCAATTTTTTATTCACGAAACATTTGTGATCCTCAATTCTCGGGAAAATCGGCGCCAGATCCTTCACGGCGGCTCCCTGCAGCAATTTCGTCACAAGTTTCCCGGTATTTCTTCCGACGGATTCGTAATTTACGCCGAAAGTCGCCAGCGCAAGCCCGTCTCGCACCGATTGTTCTTCCATATTGAATACAGGAATGTTCATTTTGGCTGCTTCGCCAGAAATAACCGCCAGCGCAGACTGTAAACCACTTGCGCCGACATAAATCACGTCTGCTTTTCCATTCAATTCCTGTATGCGAATCGGAATATCACGCATCTGATCCACGGGGATGGCAACTAGAGACATTCCAACCGCCTCGGTTTCACTGCGCATCTTGTTTATCAGCGCCGTATCATTGCAATCGGAGGTCGCGTAGAGCATTCCCACTGTCTTCGCCTGCGGCAACATCTTCTGAATCAATGCCAAAAGCCCCTTCAGACTCTGCATATCAGAACTGCCGGTAACATTATCGACGGATTCTGTCGGGGAATTTACCAGCTTTGCGTCCACGGGATCCGTTATGGCACTATAAACCAACGGAATATCGCGGATCTTTCCCTTTGCGAACTGAGCAATTGGTGTCGATATTACCACCATAACTTTTGGATTATGGTTCTTCAGATTCATCACAGCTTGTGGTATCAATGTGTGATCGAAAGCTATGTCAGCAACTTCGTAGCGAACGTTTTTATTCTCCGCATATCCGCTTTCCGATAACTCTTTTTTGATTCCCTCAATGGTGGCCTGCAGCGGAGGAATTTGCCCGTAATTAACAATGGCTACAAGCTGAGTCTCTTGCTTTTCACTATCGCATCCACTTAGCAGAGCGGCGGCAGCCATCATGATGGCAGATAATTTTTTTTTCATACTTTTGTTCTCCTATTCTTTGGTATTTTTTGATCTTCAACAGATACTAATCTCCCCTAGAAGGGGCGAATGTCATTAAATTGTTATGCTAAAAAAATATATATTGGCCTAATGGCCAAAAAAAAAGGAAAAAGAGAAAGAGAAAGAATGCCGATACAAAGGCAACAAAACAGACTTCGAGCTGTCGCTCGCATCCGTCCTTAAATTGTTTGCACTCTGTAACATTTTCAACTCATTAAAATATCAGCTTGTATATATATAGCGCCTAGCATAACGCTTGTCAAGTTTTTCCCAAAATTATTCTCATCCCTCCTGTGGATTCTGATATACCTCGATTTTGAGATCTGTTTTCTATATTTATTATGTTTAGCCTCCCACTGCGGTGTGTAACGCGAACTCCTGTATATATTGTAATATCAGAGTTATCCTAAGAATTCGTTAATTTGTATTTTTTTTTCGCCGTTAACGAAAATTTTTGCTGTTTTCCGCTAATGCGATAATGGGCGCAGAGTAACTTTTGCACACCGGAGGTTCTAAACCCAATGAAAAAATCAAAATACATTTCATACCAGATCCCATTTTGAATTATCCAAAAAACTTGCGGAATGCGTGCTGTATCAGTCGCTGTCCAGTCGACAATGGCAAATCAGAGATGGGATCTGCTATCAGAATCAATATTTTGTCGCATTTTCAGGAATCTTTATGCGGAATTTTTCGGCAAGTTTTTTATTTACGACACACGTATGATCCTTCGTTTGCGGAAAAATCGGTGGTAAATCTTTTACGGCAGCGCCTTTTAGGATCTTTGCCGCCAGTTTCCCGGCGTTTCTGCCGACGGATTCATAACTCACTCCGAAGCTTGCGAGGGCCAATCCGTCGCGCACCGCCTGATCCTCGGCATTGAACACCGGTATGTTCATCTTCTGCGCCTCAGACGCGATGATCGGGAGAGCCGGCTGAATCGGACCACTGGTTCCAACGTAGATAAGGTCGACTTTTCCACGAAATTCCTGCATGCGCATCGGAATATCGCGGGATTGATCCACCGGAATTGCCACAACAGATAATCCGACTTTTGCCGCCGCGTCCTTCATCATCTTCACGAGCGCGGCGTCGTTGCTTTCGGAAGTGGAATACAGCAATCCAACGGTTTTGACTTTTGGCAGTATGGTTTTCACGAAACTCAGGAATAGCCCTAAATCTTCCTGATCGGAGCCTCCGGTCATATTTTCATGGGAATGGGTTTTATCTTTCAGGATGCCCGCTGCAACCGGATCCGTGATATCGCAGAAAATCAATGGGATATCTCGGATTTTTCCCTTGGCGAACTGCGCAACCGGGGTAGATTTCACGATGATCACTTTTGGCTTGGACGCCATGAGCTTTGTGATCATTTGGGGGATGAGTGCCGGATCGAAACCAACATCTGCGACGTCGTATCGAACAGTTTTTCCATCAATAAACCCATTGTCCGCGAGTTCCGCTTTGGTGCCGCTCAGGGAAGCCTCCAGGGATGCGTGCGGACCGTAATTGGCGATGGCCACCACCGGTAAATCGACGTTTTTATTGAAATAGGCGACGCTAACGACGCCAGAAACCACGGCAATTGCCGCTAATATTTTTTTCATGGTAAATCTCCATAGATTTCGTGTTTTTATACATTTTTCTGCTTCGTAATTAATTGATGATTAGAATTTGCGGCCAAAAGGCCAGAAAAAATGCAAAAAACAAGCGCAACTACGCGAGATTTGCTGATCCATAAATGATATAAACGCGATCGAAAAAGAAAACATTGCAGACATCCCAAATGACTAAAAACCAAGCTCAACGCAAGCGACCTAACGACGCCAACGCCACCATGGTAAGCTTTCAATCATTCCAGACATTATCGACTCCAAAGTTTTTCATAAAAGCAACTCAGTATATTATATATACCACTATCGTTATTTTGTCAAGTTCTTGCTAGTACATTTTTCAGGTTTTTTACAAACTCTCTTTCCGAGAATGTATGTGAGGTGAAGCTATTGGATTATGCTACCGAATAATCTATAATGTGGCAGTTGATGTTAGGCCGTTTCTAGAGGGTTTGTTGAATTTATCGCTTATGCGCTGCGTTGGTATTATCGGTTCCACGTTGAGTTTGCATCTGTTTTTCCCTAGTGACGGCGCGAATGCCGACGATTCCAAGGTTCAGTTGTTTTGTTAGTGGTTTTACCGTGAGTAACGAAGATCTTTCAATAATCGAGTAAATAAACGAGGAACTGAAAAACGACCAGCAGATGGCGTTTCTGAAAAAGCATTCCAGCACAATTTTGGGGCCATTGTGGTGGTTGTAATTGGCATATTCATACATTCATCGACGCGTGAGAAAGAAAAAAGAGAGATGGAAGATATCACGAACGCACTTCTTTGATATGGTTGGGAATCCACACTCCAAAGATGCTGTGATTGCCAAGCTGCTGGAAGAGGCTCCAGCAGAGCTGCGTCCCATTCTCATAATACTGAAATCTGGCAAAAAGTTAGCTGTTGGAGACTTTGCTGAGGAAAATCTCAAGCCGCTGCTGGAGTTATCCAACAGGCATGGCGTGGACATAGTATGGAAGGATCTTGCACTACTTATATATGCATCGTATCCCACAAGGCGCCATCTGGGCTAATGAAACTACTGGAGCCGCTCACCGGCGATGACAGACCGTTTCGCTTTACCGCTATGGAATTCATTGGAATGCTGTACGAAAACGAAGGGAACCATGATAAGGCGCTGAAGTACTTGGATATGATCATTAATAAAGAGGTTTCGAAGACGCTAAAGCGCAGAGTAACTTTTGCACGCCGGAGGTTTTAAACCCAATGAAAAAATCAAAATACATTTCAGAATCAATATTTTGTCGCGTTTGCAGAAATCTTTATGCCGAATTTTAGCGCTAGCGTGTTCAACCATCCTACGTGCCCACATAAAATTTATTTAATAAAAAACAAAAAATGGTTATAGTTAATAGAAAATTAACTATTCCATGCTACATTATGTCTAGTAGGTAGCATAAATTGCTTAAAATATTTTTTGTGGAGCAGTAAATATAAAACGAAAGACAGCGCTTGGAATAATGTCTGTCGGTTGTTTTCTTTGTATAAAAAATTGCCGAGATCCAAGCAATAAAATTGGCAATGCCGATGGCAAAAAAATGGATGTCCGCAACTTTGTTATGGTGTTAATACAATTATTTAGTTGTTTCATCTTATGTTTTTTGGGAGACAAGATGTCATTGCTAGGAAGATATTTTTTGCAAAAACAATGCGGAAGGCAGGATGGGACGCTTAGAATCCGAAAATTTTTTTCAATATAAATGCCTTGGAAACAAAATTTCGGATATCGACAATCTCAGACTAGAATTCATATGGCGAATTCAGCAAAGTTAATTGCAAAAAAATCCATCAGACGATGATTTCAGTAGATAACTTTTAATAAAAGGAGAATAACATGAAACTACAATCAATCATCCTAGTCGGAGCAGCTTTAGGGATTTTGGATGCAAATGCACTGGAACCGGATTTTCAAAAAGCCGAGAGAGCAAAAGTATATGAAGCAACAAGTGTGGCATATGAAAAATTGAGAACATTTGATGAGAAACTTTCCAATGAGGAAGTGACCTCCAGCATCACGCCATATTCCATTGTTAAGAATTTTATCATAAATATGGATAATGCTTCTACTTTTATGTTGGGAATGATAACGGCCGCCGAAAGCTTACATATCGGCAGTGCATCTGCACTCGACGCCAGGGATATATTTATACAAAAACTACGTATTTTAAATCCGGAACAATTGGCGGAAAAGGGAAGAAACGGAATAGAAATATTAGAAGAGGCGTTTCAGCTTTCACAGCAGGAGCGTCCGGAATTATTATCCAATTTCCAGAGTATTCGCGATGAGCTAGAAAAAGCTGGTATTCGAATATCTTCCAACAATCAAGTGATGGAGGTGGAAATCGAGGAGATAATTCCTAACTGCTGTGGATTTCTTTGGGGTCTAATTGGCAGTAAAAAATAGAAGCGCAAAGAGCCGCGTGAAATATTGGATTGTTGAATCCGGAATTTTGTTCCGAAGGCATTTACAAGGCATTTACGTCGGAAAAAATTTTTGGATCTCAACGGTCCTCTATTTGGCGAAAGATTGTTTTAATTTAATCTGGTCGACTCTTGCCAATATGACGTCATTAAATTCGGCGGGGATATTGACAATGCTGATCCAATCTGGATATTTTCCTTCGGCAATCATGCCCGCAAATGTGGTGCGCGCGGACGGATTCGCGTAAACAGCGTGTTTTGATATAAAAATATAAGAAGTTTGGGTGATGTATAGAATTTTTTTGACGATTTCTTCGTTATATTCTTTCTCGATAACTGCGAAATAAGAAAGGATCCCTTTCTCTTGGCGATGGTAGGGAATGCCCACAACCTTATGTTTAGTATAATAAAGAGTTAAGGATGATTTTCCGAGATAGGTCAGAATTACAGATGGAGCTACGCTAATATCGTTGAGAAATTTAAAAAATCGATTTTCGTGCTGATAGGCTTCCTTATAGGCAGAGCAAATTTTCTGAAATTTCCCATTGCCATCAATCAAAGTTGATAGAATCGGCTGATATTTTTGCACCATTTCTGGACAAAAAGCGATGGCGCAGGTCATGAAAATTTTTAAAAATCGCGGCCACATCTTCATGATGACGCCATTCATGCCCATTTCGACGATTAGAGGCATACTCAGGAACACGGACGTGGCTCGCATTCTATCGGCGCAGGACGCAAAAAACATGTAGCAGCAACTGCAAGTTATTAGAATCCACCAGATGACGTCTTTGCTGGAGCGCTTTTCCATAATCAAATCGGAGATTTTGCCGTAAATGGCTACGCAGGTCATTATTAAATGTATGCTGAAATATATGGACGAATTTGCACCAAAAGCAAACGGAGATTTTAGTTCATCGACACAGGTCTCCAGCCATGTTTT
Organism: Holosporaceae bacterium; assembly: GCA_031284345.1. Taxonomy (GTDB): domain Bacteria; phylum Pseudomonadota; class Alphaproteobacteria; order UBA3830; family UBA3830; genus BNWE01. The sequence goes on from JAITAC010000082.1 coordinate 11,954, forward strand.
TCGTAGCGCTTCGCTAATGTCGGCGTCTAGACCGTATAAAAATTTAGGAAACATGAGAAGATATACAATCCCCATAATGCCTCCGGAAAACAGAGCGAAAATCGTTTGCCGTTGGGGAGCGTATTTTTCCCCTAGTTGTGCAATTTTAAAGCAAGCGGATATGCAAATATATAAAACCAAGTGCACTGTGGAAATTTTATCGTATTCCGCCTGCGGAATGGCAGAATAAAGAATAATCAAAAAGACAAAAATCCCTATATCTCGAAGTGCACATTTATTCGCATCCATAAAACGATACAACAGCAGAGATCCAAAGAAAAAAATATTTATCCAGCTGAAAGGACAAAATAAAAAGATTATAACGCCAATGCTGCAGGAAGTTATCATATTTTTCCGATACAGCATCTTTAGTTTTTCCGTGTCTTGGTGGACAAATAAAAACAGCATTGCCTCCGCCAGCAGCAGAATAATGAGCGTTTCCGGCGATATCCAGACGCATATGGCAGACGCAACAGCGGATTTCAGGCATGCGCTACTGTTTTGAAAATTCGATTCCGCCAGAACCGTAATAAAATATAAATAAATGCAGAGAAACAATAAAATTAATGCGTGATGATCCGGACGTCCAAACATGTTGCTGTAATTTATGGCCACATTGACGGCATAGGCGAAAGTAGCTAAAAACGCAGCCGTTCTGGACATAATTTTCTGAAATAATTTGAATACAATAATTATGGTTATGCTTTTTAAAAAAGGCGCTATAAAAAATCCAACGTATTCGGTGGCGTCATTTATGGAATCCAGGAAGAAGTTTAAAATATACGATGGAATTATGAGGAAAAAATCATAAAAACGCGTCCAGTGCAAATCTCCGCCAAAAGGAACGTTGGCGCGAGCAATTACTGAATTTGCCAAGTCATAATGGGTGAAGAAATCTCGAATTCGGACTAAAGTTATGTAGTCATCCGTATCGAAAAAATGCATTTTGTAATCGCCGAAGAAGCATACGAAAAAATGTACGCGTGCGTAGCACATGAAAGACGCAATTAATCCAGCAATAATCAGGATTATTTCCAAACGATATTTTTTTAACAACGTCATAAATTTTACTATTATTTTATATTGATTTATCATACAGCATTCCGAATTGAAGTACTAGCTTAAAAAATACTTACTTTTTTCGGGGATTTTAAAGGGACTAGCAATTTTTGGATGCAAAAGATGCAGGAAAAATGGATTTCCACATTTATTTTCATATTTTTACAAAAAAAAGTCTAAAATACTTGACAAATATGTGCAAAGTGTGTATTATTAATGTAATAGAAAAAAAGTAGGCGTTATGATTATGAAATTTCTAGATAAAATACTGTCGTATGCTCTTAGATGCATTATAATATGTGTCACGCAATTTGTCTATGGTATAGCAGTTGATGGCGCAGAAAATTCTACTACCGAGCAAGTGGATCCCGATTCTATAACGTCGCCAAGAACCGTATCGCCCGGCATTGCAAAATTTCAAGATGTCACGGCAAAAGTTATGAGAGCAATATCTACATCTCCGGAGCAAAATTTTTCGAATGATGACTTTTCTGAACTAATAAAAAAAATTTTTTCCGTACGAATATCGCACTCTGATTTGCCCGATAATCCCGAAAGTGACGGAGTTACGGCAGAGTTGGCTAACGCCATAACTGAATATCATAGCATACCGAAAACTGTCTATGAATCGCTACCTAGAAGATCATTTGCGCTATTCTGCATATGTCGAATGTGCCTGCAGCAAAGTCATGTTTTACAAAAAAAAGGACTTTCCACAAAAAACATTGATAAAATTTTTGAGCAAGCGGCAGCTAAACATAACTATATAGTACAGCTAACCAGAAAGCTTGCTGTCCTAAATAAAGAAAGGCCAAAGGGTCAAAAAATAGATGCATTTGTTGAGTTTTTTAATACCTATTTTATATCTAATGAAGTTGGCAAAGCTCGCACCAAAATTATGACAGATTTAGACTGCTATATGGAAGCGTTAGATCCGTATCTAAGAGGAAATAGCAATAGCTCGGGCATATTCCTGAACCCAGATTATGTAAGGTGGAGAAAATTGGTAGAAGGGGGGAAAACAAATTTAGGTTTTTTTATGTGGTTAGAAGGTCTTGGCAAGAGAAGTGTTAGATATGAGAAGAGCAGCAATCTCGTACTAGAGCCACTAACGGGAATAATAACAGAAATTTCTCCTAATAATTATTCAAACATTCTCAAATTACCTACCGGTTGTTATGATTTTGTTGTCACAAAGAACGGAAAGTTTTATTTTAGTCCATCTGAGATTGGCGTTAAGCATATTGGATTAAGTCAGGGAAAACCAGTTGCATTTGCCGGAGAAATATCAATATCCCAAGGAAAGATAGTAGTCATAAACAATCATAGCGGTCATTTTCGCCCTAGCACAGATTTTGTCCTATTTGTACTGGATGTTCTAAAAAAGGCAAATTGTATAAATGGAGGATATTTCGCATTAAGCTTTAATAATCTCTACGACATAAAAAACCCTGGTGACGAATTATTATTTACCTACTATGCGGACCAAGAGTTTCCGAAGAGCGGAAAGAACATATACGAAAATAATTCTGTATCTTCAAAAGATTTAGAAACACTAATACAAGATGGTGCACTGACAGGTGAGGTTTATATTACTAAAACTGATGACGATATGTTTTACATATCAAGCATAAATAAATATTATTCTTTCGAGTCTGATTGCTCAAGACTGTTTGCTCGTTATCCGAATGGAAAAAGCAGAAAATATACAGTACAAGTGGTCATAGAAAACAAAAAAATTATAGAAATAAATAATATTTTACCTAATGAACTTGCTGTGTATTTTCCCGAGCTGCAGTTGGCCTACAAAGATTTTCAAAGCTATAATCTTGTTCCAGCAGGAAAAGAACCTACCAAAATAGTTAACAAAAAATCAAAGCAGAATGGAATTAGCGAGTTTGCCTATCGCTTTTAGGAGAGGCCATGATTGCCGAATGATTTTTATCAGGTCCCATCTCTGATTTGCCATTGCCGACTGGGTAGCGACTGGTAGAGTACGCACTTCGCAAATTGTTTGGATAATTCAAAATGGGATCTGGTATTTTTTGCAATTTATCGGAGTTTATTAATTTTTGTGTATGTTTAGGCGAAAAAAAATATCCCCGCTGATAAATTAGCGGGGATAGAAGAATGGGCCGTGAACTATTAGGATGTATGATCTGCGGTAATTGCAAGGAATTTTTTGTTTAAGCCGCCGACGGCGATGAACCACAGCAATAAAATCACCACAAATATAACCGCGATTATGGGAGCCAGTTCTACCAGACTAGATCCCACAAATATTAGATTTAGCAGCACGAACTGAATGAGCGCTCCACCGGATTTTCCCGCTCGGCTACCGATTACATCGACGGCTGCTTTACCCTTAGATTTCAATTCGTCGTCCAATGGTATGTAGCTCATCTCCTTTGTCGGATCGAAAAGTGAATATTTCACTCCCTTGGCTAAGACGTTTTGAATTAATCCCACGGAGGTTATAACGCCCAGTACCGTAATTCCGCCAATGGACGCTACTATCGGTTCCAATTGAGGTCTGAATATTATAAAAGCGAAGAAAATCAGACCTGTAACAAAGAAAGTAATCGGAGTTATCATGGCTCCAATGAACCAGGTGCATTTGCGAAGTATATTTGCTCCGATGAGCATAAATAGTATGGTGGCGATTCCGGTGTATATCTGGAGTCCTCCCATAAAGGAGTTAAATTCGTTTTTGGTTGGGTACAGCAGTTTCGCCTGATCCTTCCACATGACTTCCACCAGGTTAATGCTGACGCCATAGCATACAACGAGAAGCACTATATAGCCTAGATAAGGGGATCTAAAAATATATTTCATGCTATCCGAGAGGGACAATTTTTCTTTTTTCTTTGTTTTTTTAATTTCGTCAGGATTATAGTAGCGTGGATCCTTCAACACGCTATTGTTGAGCCAGTAGTACAGCGCTATTATGATGAGACAGGACACTGCAAATGTGCCAATCAAATAGGGCAATGCGCTCCACTGTTCTGCGCCAGAGCCGCCTTCGCCTTTTATTTCCTTCAGGAATGTACCTGAAACTATCAATGCGCCGTTTGCCACAAATCCGAACATGGAATAAAAACGCTTGGATTCTTTCAGAGATGTGACATCGTTGGCAAAACGCCAGAACATCAAACTGACCATGGAGCTTCCCCACAGTTCTGCCATCACGTAAAACGAAGAGAAGGTCCAGCATCCCACAGGCTTTAGCAGTCGACTGAAATATTGGGTTGTAACATTGGAGAAATCTGCATGTAAATGCTGGTGATAGGGGTACAAGATTGTCGCAAATAATAAAAAGTAACACATGAAAAACGCCACGATTGTATAAAAAACCGTATCTTTCGAGAACAAATTTGAAAGCTTGGAATATACAACCATAAACAACACCGCCGACGGAAGCACAAACCATAATTTCAACGTAGGTATCGTTTCCGCTCCCATTGATGTGACCACCAAGGAGTCTTTCATGCCTCTTAATATACTGTAATTAAACAATATACACATCATCATAATAGCCATTGGAAGGAATTTTTTTAATTCGAAATTGTGTATCGGCCAAATCACCGATCGCAGTCCCGTAAGCTCAGTTTTTTCAGCCTTTTTATTGTCCACCATAGTTATATTTCTCCGTAATTTGAAAACAGATACAGATTATAGCCCGAACACCTCGGGATTACAACGCAAAAATATAAATTTCGATGGTCAACAGGACTTGGACAGCACCATTTTCAGCACGTCGAGCTCTTCCAGAGTTCTGCCGGTACCGAGGACGACGCATAGCAATGGATCTTCTGCTAGAGACACAGGCAATCCGGTTTTCACTCTTATAAGTTCGTCCAATCGATGTAGCATGGATCCTCCTCCGGTCATAATTATGCCTTTGTCTACTATGTCGGCGGACAGTTCAGGCGGTGTATTTTCGAGCGCGAATTTCACAGCTTCCACGATGACCGACACTGTTTCCACGAGGCTATCTACGATGTGACTTTCGGATATTTTTATTTCCTTAGGCACGCCATTTATGAGGTCTCGTCCTTTTATGGACATCGTGCGTCCTGTGCCAGTGGCTGGATGAATGGCGGCGCCTATTTCTTTTTTTATTTTTTCTGCCGTTGTGTCACCGATGAGGAGGTTGTGATGTTTTCTTATGTAATTCACAATGGATTCGTCCATTTTATCGCCGCCGACTCGCACGGAATTTCCGTAGACGATTCCTCCAAGCGAAAGCACGGCGACTTCGGTTGTGCCACCTCCAATGTCCACTATCATGGATCCGGTTGGTTCTGTGACAGGCAATCCGGCGCCGATGGCTGCAGCCATGGGTTCCTCGATCAGGAACACCCGTCGGGCGCCAGCTCCTTCGGCCGATTCCTGAATGGCTCTTCGTTCGACGGCCGTCGCTCCCCGCGGTATGCATATGACAATCTGTGGACTGACGAAACTTCTTCTGTTATGTACTTTTCTTATGAAATATTTGATCATTTCTTCGGCGACGTCGAAATCAGCTATGACGCCGTCTTTCATGGGTCTTATGGCAGTGATATTGCCGGGAGTTCGGCCCACCATCATTTTGGCCTCTTCTCCGACCGCCAACACATGTTTTTTTCCTCCGGATTCCGCAAGAGCAACCACCGAAGGCTCATTGAGCAAAATACCCTTTCCCCTCACATACACAAGGGTATTGGCAGTTCCAAGATCTATACCTATGTCCGATGAAAGCAACCCACGTAAGGCTGAAAACATGTTATTCACTCCACAATTATTTTGCAAAATGCTATTGCATCTTCTCTAAAATGTATATACTTTTTCTGCTATGTTCTCAAGAGTTCACTTCGAGATATGATTGTTTTTAAAATATAGTTGCATGAAAAAAATATTTGTTGGTCTTGTTTGCTCGCTGGTTTCCGGATGCGCCGGTAGTGGCGGACACCATAAAACTCCTGGGCTACAGAAAAATACCGAGACCACTCCCAAAGTGGAAAAAACAACAGTAGTTGAGGTATCGCCTGTGACGTCGCAGATCGTTGTTTCCGAGACAAACATTGCTCGGAATGAAAAAAACGTGACTCTTCCGGCAAGTTGCTATTATGAAGAAGATACACCGATTTCCAGCGATAATTTCACGAGCATCTACGATACCGTTGCTCTAAAGTTAGCGGGGCTCGGTAACGATGTCGATGCGGAATATGCAGATTTTATTCGCACAAAATGGAAAAAATTAAACGAAAATAGTTTGGGACTCATGAGAAGCTGGTCCCAGAAATATATTCTCCCGTTAATTGGTGAATATCAGACAGTGTTTTATCCATTTGGAGGGCCTGATGTGTCTTGTCCGTTTAAATTTTTCCCGGACGCCCATACTTATATTCTGGTTGGACTAGAACCCATTGGCAATTTTCGTAACATAAGCGAAAATATTAAGAATCCGGAAATACACGGAGCCATGAAACGGGCGTTTTCCTGGTTTTTGCAGAAGGGATTTTTTGTAACTTCCGAGATGTGCAAAACATTGTCTTCCAAATTTCTTAACGGAACATTGTATCTTATTCTTCCGCAATTGGCGCGCATGGGATTCAACATTAGCAACATAGAAGACCTATCGATAGCGTCAGACGGCAAAGAAGTTGCGAGGACCAAAGGCGCAATAGATTGTGTGAAAATTACCTGTCAAAAAAGTACAGATGAAACTCCTAGACTCGTATACTATGTAAGAGTAAATCTAGCGGAACAAAATCCAAGGCTTGACAATCTTATAAATTTCATGAAAAACAGATCGTTTGTGACATTTCTCAAAAGCGCGTCCTATGCTTTATATTGCCGCACGCTTGTTAAATTTAAGAAATTTTTGCTGGCCAACTCGCGAGCTGTTTTGCAGGACGATACCGGTATACCATTTGATTCCTTCGATAAAAATTGGCAAAAGTATGCTTTTGGTATTTACAAAGGCCCGCTGACAAAAATATTCAAAGATTATAAGCAACAGTCAATGATTGATTTCTACCAAAACAGCGATACCATAGAGATACCATTTAAAATGGGTTATGGATTCTATCAGGCACGGCCGAGCTTGCTGCTGACTGTGCGGAAAACAGCCCAGGCCAATCAATCTGCCGTCGATAGTGTTGAAAAAGTAATTGTTGGGAACAAACCGGATGCCGCTAATAGGCTCCTGGTTCCGACGCCATCGGCAATAGATTTTCTGGACAAAAATTCGATCCGGAATAAACTACTGCAGCAAAAGATATCAGCCACTTCCGCTAATACTACCATGCCTACCGTTGATGAAGAAGCGCTGCACCAATATATGTCAAAGATGTTGACGATTACGGAGAAGGGCTATTAGATTTTTTGTAAAACCATTGTCTGTTGAATCTTTTTTACGTCAAATCCGCTGCCTAGCTTTTCATTTGCATCGAGTATGCCGCAATCTTACGCTCCGCGAATATCTTCGTTTTTTCCCCCAAATTCTCAAAAGTACTCGGTTCCGAAAAAATTTTAATGGTCTTTTCGGTCGAGAAATGGATTTTTTGCTGAACCAGACGTCCGAAATATACGGTATTTCTGATTACGGGAGCATCGGCGTAGCTGTTTCTGGCGGCTCGGACAGTATCTCGCTGCTAATGTTAGCGCAGGCGTGGGGATGCGCCAGAGGCGTCAACGTCGTTTGCATTACGGTGGATCATGGATTGCGTTCAGAATCAGCAGATGAGGCGATGTTTGTGCGCGATCTATGTTATGGCATTGGTGTGGAGCATCATATTCTGGAATGGAAGCGTCCGTATCCGGAATTTTGTTCCGAAAGCACGCATGTAGTAGAAAATTCTCGGGTCTCAATGGCTCCAGAATGGGAGAATTCGCACGATATTCCGCACGGCAAGTTGGAAAATATGGCGCGCGAAGCTCGCTACGATCTGCTGAAAAATTTCTGCCACAACCGTAACATCAGTCTGATCCTCACAGGACATACCCTAAACGACCAACTTGAGACACATGAAATGAGAAAAATATCCGGCAGTTCAGATCTGGGATTGGCTGGCATGAGCAGAATTCGCTCTATTTCGGATAAATTAAAATTGCTGCGTCCGCTTCTGGGATTTTCCAAAAAACAGCTGGAAAAATTTCTGGTGGCAAAAAATATTTCCTGGAAAAAAGATCCCATGAACGAAGATGACTCCTTTCGCAGAGTCGTTATGCGAAAACAAATTATGTCCTATGACGACGAAAAAATGCTAGCTAGCATCCAAGAAATCCAGCGGCTGAGAAAAATAAGACATGAACTGGAAGTCAACGCCGTTAATTTTCTGAAAAATAAAGTGTTTTTCTCGGATTTTGGCTATGCGTCGCTCCACTACGACGCTCTATTGCTGGAGACAACGGCGGTGCAGCGGGAGATTATTCGGAGAGTAATCTGGAACGTCGGCGGAAAAAAATACGCCACTGGCATTAGCGAAGAAATTCTGGAGCGAATTCTGAACAGGCAAATGAACACAATCGGACGTTGTTTTTTGAAAATCAAAAAGAATATGCTCTATATATTTCGCGAGAACAGAACTAATAATCCATCTTTTGTGCTTTTGGATCCGCATTGTGGTATATTTGATGGCAGGTTTGTGCTGGAATCCAAGAGCGACTTGTCCGACTGTAAAGCGTTATGGCATTGGGAAAAAGAAATTCCCGGAATATCTGATAATTGTCGAAATATAGGATTGCCTTGTATTTATCGAGATAATAAAATCGTTTTTGTATACGGATTTTTTTGCGACAGCCAAATGAAAATTAACGCTTATTTTGTCCAAAAGGTTAATTTATTTGATATATTTTTATAAGTAGGGAAGCGATCAGTGAACAAAAATCATAAAAACGTTGTTATATGGATTGCAATAGCATGCTTTTTTTATCTGTTATTTCAATCATTTAATGTCGGAAAGACAAGTATTGCTAACATTCCCTATTCAGATTTCATAGCGGACGTTGAACAAGGAAAAATTAACAGCGTAGTTATCCGCGGCGCCAACATCGACGGCGCCACCACCGACGGAAAATTTTTTTCCACCCACAATCCCAGTGACGGTAAGTTGGTGGATCGACTTCTGACGAAGAGCGTCAAGATTGTTTCTACTCCGAGCGATGAGAACTCTACGCTGATGCATTTTATTTTCAGTGGACTGATGCCCATATTGATTTTGATAGGGGTGTGGTTTTTTTTCATACGTCAGCTGCAGTCCGGAGGCAATAAAGCCATGGGATTTGGTAAATCCAAGGCGAAGCTATTGAACGAAAAATCCATTAAGATCACATTTAACGACGTTGCCGGCATAGACGAAGCCAAATCTGAGCTGGAGGAAATCGTGGATTTTCTAAAGGATCCGAATAAATTCAAACGATTGGGAGGGAAAATCCCCCGTGGTGTACTGTTGGTTGGTCCTCCGGGAACCGGAAAGACTTTACTGGCGCGTGCCATTGCCGGTGAAGCCAACGTACCATTTTTTAGCATATCCGGCTCGGAATTTGTGGAAATGTTTGTGGGCGTTGGCGCGAGTCGTGTGCGGGACATGTTTGATCAAGGAAAGAAAAATGCTCCCTGCATAATTTTCATAGACGAAATTGACGCCGTTGGACGTCATCGCGGTTTCGGACTCGGTGGCGGAAACGATGAGCGGGAACAAACGCTGAATCAATTGCTGGTGGAAATGGACGGCTTCGAAGAAAACAACGGAGTCATTATAATATCCGCCACCAACAGACCGGACGTCCTGGATCCGGCTCTGCTGCGGCCCGGACGCTTTGATCGTCAAGTGGTGGTACCCGCTCCGGATCTCGGTGGTCGGGATAAAATTCTGCGGGTTCATCTGAAAAAGGTTCCCCTATCTGCCGATGTGGACCCGTTGGTTTTGGCTCGGGGCACTCCGGGATTTTCCGGCGCAGATCTGGCGAATCTCGTAAACGAAGCCGCACTGCTGGCGGCACGACGAGAAAAACGCGTCGTAAGCATGGACGAACTTGAGGAGGCAAAAGATAAAGTCATGATGGGAGCAGAACGCCGTTCCATGGTCATGACCAATGAAGAAAAAAAACTTACGGCCTATCACGAAGCCGGTCATGCCATTGTGGCGCTCAATATTTCAGAGTCCGATCCCATTCACAAGGCGACCATCATTCCCCGCGGAAGAGCTCTGGGAATGGTCATGCGGCTGCCGGTAAACGATAGAATCTCCGTATCAAGAGTAAAATTGGAAGCAGACTTGTCTGTGGCAGCCGGAGGTAGAATCGCCGAAGAAATGATCTTCGGCAAAGAAAAAGTTACCACCGGCGCATCCTCCGATATAGAACAAGTTACAAGAATCGCAAGGCTGATGGTGGTGGAATGGGGCATGAGCGATAAGCTGGGATTCCTCTCCTACTCTGACGAAAGAGCTCAGGAGGTATTTCTTGGACACTCAACTGTAGCTAATAAAAATCTGTCGACGGAAACATCAAAAATAATCGACGATGAAATAAGAGCCATCGTCGATAGAACCTATAAACGTGCCGAAAACATATTGGAAAATAATACACTCCAGCTGAAACTACTGGCAGAAGGACTACTAGAACATGAAACGCTGTCTGGCGAAGACATTAATAAAATAATCGGCGGTGAAAAAATCCAAAAATTGAAAAAAGAAGAACTGCCTAAGTCTTCTAAAAAATTAAAAATGCCAACTCTGGAAATAAATCCCGAGGAATCTAAACGCCGGCGACCAAGAAAAAAAGAAGAAAATTCATCGGAAAAATTCGGCATATGAATGACAAACTGCCGATTATAAAATTATGCGTCATCCTAGATCTGAAAAAAAATAGACTGGACAAATTCTTAGCTGCAGAATTGCAAAATATATCCCGCAGCAAGATACAGTCCATGATAGAATCCGGCAATGTATCCGTGAACAATGTGATTGTGCAAAATGTCAATTATATCTTGAAAATTCGTGACGAAATATCTGTTTTCTCACTCATTATACCAGAACCCTATCAACTGGATCCAGATGAAAACGTAGATTTTTCCGTGCTCTACGAAGACGACGATATCCTTGTGGTGAATAAACCCGCTGGCATAGTAGTGCATCCGGGAGCCGGAAATCGCCATCATACGCTGGCCAATGGATTGGCCTATCACTGTGAGCTGTCCTCCGGCAGCGATGATTGCAGACCCGGCATCGTGCATCGCATAGATAAAGATACCAGCGGTATTCTCGTGGTCGCAAAAAATAATTTCGCCCATGAAAATTTGGCGGAGCAGTTTAAAATTCACTCCATAAAAAGAAAATATGTGTGTTTTTGTTATTCTGTCATTAATCCCCTAAATGGAAAAATCGAGACCCTGATTACCAGAGACAAAAATAATCGCCTAAAAATGGTCGTCTCGCAAAATTGCGGAAAATTAGCCGTTTCCGTCTACAAAACAATTCGAGTGTTCGGCAATTTCGCATCAAAAGTGGAATGCGAACTGTACACCGGACGTACCCATCAAATTCGAGTGCACATGAGCCATATGGGGCATTCGCTCATAGGAGATACAACCTATAAAACAAAAAATTATAGCTTGCCAAAGGAAATCTGCGCATACGTGCGGAATTTCAGCCGGCAGGCGCTCCATGCCTACTTCCTGGAGTTCACTCACCCGCAATCGCAGCAGCTAATGCACTTCGAATCGGAACTGCCGGAAGATCTTCGCCAGCTGGAAAACATTTTGAAAAGCTGTTGATTTGGGAAAAAAAAATCTTGGACGTAAAAATTCTTCTCATCGAAAATTTTTTTGGGAATATATTTTCTTTTTAACGTAAATTTTAGTATTTTGCGATATAACTTATGGAGTACTTGTAGGGAATTATTGCGTAATGTGATTTTTTGGGCAGGAACGGAGACAAGTTGCGGATTTGACGAGGTCGATTGTGAGAAAACGTCTTGGCAATAGTCTCTGTAACAGTGCATTTTGGAGATTTGGAGACAAATAACCTGCCGATATATGCTGGGATTTTCGCGTTATGTCAATGAAGGTTATCTGCAGGCGTAATTTGTTTTATATTTTATGGAGCTGGTTATGAAAAATTTTTTCTTGGGACTTTACGCTACGTTGTCAATATTATTAATGGCCTCTGTTATCGATGTTTCTGCTGCACAGCTGACCCAGGAGGAAATAGATAAAGAATTTGAAAAACGTGAGAAACCTTCAGATTGGGACACCATGGGACACAAAAAACAGCAAAGTTGGAAGCAGAAAATAATTGAAGAAATAAGAGAAGAACATAAAAAAGCCGAAGAAGGTGCCAAAAAAGAAACAGAAGATCCTACCAAAAAGAAAGAACTAGAAGAAGCCGCCAAAAAGAAAGAACTAGAAGAGGCTGCCAAAAAGAAAGAACTAGAAGAGGCTGCCAAGAAGAAAGAAATAGACGAAGCAGTTAGAAAAAAAATGGCCGAAGATGCAGCTAAAAAGAAAGAGACAGAAGATCCTGCCAAAAAGAAAGAACTGGAAGAAGCTGCCAAGAAGAAAGAAATAGAAGAAGCGGTTAGAAAAAAAATGGCCGAAGATGCAGCTAAAAAGAAAGAGACAGAAGATCCCGCCAAAAAGAAAGAAATAGACGAAGCAGTTAGAAAAAAAGAAATAGAAGAAGCGGTTAGAAAAAAAATGGCCGAAGATGCTGCTAAAAAGAAAGAGACAGAAGATCCTGCCAAAAAGAAAGAAATAGACGAAGCAGTTAGAAAGAAAGTAGAGGAAGAACTCGCCAAAGAGAAAGAACTGGCGGAAACTGCCAAAAAGAAAGAAGAAGATCCTGCCAGAAAGAAAGAAATAGATGAAGCTGCCAGAAAAAAAGAAATAGATGAAGCTGTTAAAAAGAAAGTAGCTGAAGAACTCGCCAAAGAGAAAGAAATAGACGAAGCTGTCAGAAAGAAAATGGCCGAAGAAAAGGCAGCGGAAGGAGAAAAGAAAAAAGTAGAAGACAAGGACGATAAACTAAAGGATGATAATTCAAAATCAAAGAAAAGCTCTAGCACAGATAGCAAAACGAGCGATAGTGATGAGTTGCAAGAATTGAAAAAATGCAAGTGCGTAAAAAGATATATTGAATTGTCGACCAAATATGCGTATAGCAATTTTGGCAATTGCGATTGGATGATTGCGCTGGGGATAAAATCTATTGCCCAAAAAATGCCATATTCCAGACGACGCACGCGAAAAGGACGACATAGTTTCAATGCTTAGTTTTAATGCTTAGTTTCAATGCTTAGAACTATAAGTTCATGAGATGAGATATGAGACTGATCCAGTCTCCCATAGGTTGAGTTAATATACGCTATAGGAGTCATACCGTGCAAGCGGTTATGTGGTCGGAAGCAGCTGTATTTTCCGACATATTTTTGCAACTCAGAATTTGCATTTTCGTTTTCTATGTAACTATCTCAAACGGCGGTTATGCAGTTTTTTAGAGGAGTTTGGTCGTCAGTTTTTATTGAAATTGCAGATGGCGTCCCCTAGGGAATTCGAATCCCTGTTACCGCCGTGAGAGGGCGATGTCCTAGGCCACTAGACGAAGGGGACAAAAAAAACATACAATGTTCGTGCTATTTTAGTGACGAATCAATCACGAACTGGACGACATGCTACAATGCTTCTGCATAAAAATCAACATAGATTTGTTAGTATTCGGCAATTTATCTCGAACGTAGTTAGCTTGCCACCGGACTGGTTCTGTAACACACTGATTTTGAAGTGTATTTTGGCTTTTTAGGGGATTTTATGGCACACAAGTCCCATTCCACCGGTTACCATATTAACGGAGAATAGTGAAAGTTCCACTAGCGAATAGCGATATTTATCACCCAGCGGATTCTGGCATCCATTGATGCGGAAGTTCATCTCCCAGTTTTATAAGTTTCTGGGGCGTATTTTTAAGCCCTGCGGCGTGCGTCACAGAGTGTAGTATAAATACAATAAATACGAAAAACACATCCATCAAGCATCAAGGCCTGCTGGAATTCGTCTAGTGGTAAGAGAAATTTTATCTGGCGGCTCCCAGTCGGTAAGCAACTAGCGCGCGAACATTCATGCCGCGAGCAATCTTGGTCTTGCCATAAACTTTTGGACCGTTATTATTGTGTTGCACCGAAAAAGTATTATTTGAACTAAATCTATATTCACATTCCAGACGAGCAGAAAATTTCTTACTGAATGCACTTTCTATTCCCAAAACAATGGCCGGAGATATTTTTGTATGTGTCATTTTGTGGTCAATGTATTTGAAATCGGCGTTAACGCGGGAAGCTACGACTTTAGTATAAAACATTGTGTCCGTATGCTGATTATAGTAGCCCAGTCTTACGCCCAGCGATGGAACTAGCTGTGTAATCTTTATATTTGCATCGGCACCACTGACATTTAATGTTTTTCCTTTGGTTTTTGAAAAATCACATAGAGCTTCTGCTCCAAGATACAAGGTCTCACCAAATACTCTGCCGCCACCCAATGCCAAAACCCCGAGAATGCCATTAGTATTGCAAGACTCTGTCTTATCAACACTAATAGTATTGCTGTAGAAGCCGCCTCCAAGACCAAGCACAAAATATATGCCGTTCAACGAAGACTCTTCCGCATTTTCTGATGTCTGCGATTCTATATTTCCACTTACGTTTGAAACTTCTTCGTTCAATACAGCCGGGTCGGCACAAAAAGCCGGAAACGATAAAAATCCTATGGCAAAAAACCACGTAAACCTTTTCATTTTTACCTCCAGAAACTACTCCACTCTGAATACTATAGAATTTTATTTATTAAATCAACGTTAAAAATCAATATGATAAATTTGTGTAGCACAAAAACAACAGTTTTTCCGAGACAAAAAAAATTGTGCCCACGCCCAATTATTTTTTTCTCTTTTTCACAACTTTTTAATTGTTAGATGGCATTATTTTAGGTGGATTATACAATTATGGAGGAGCATAAAATGAGAAAAATTATCGCAACGGCATTTTGTTTTGTTTCGATTTTGCAGAGCAATGCAGAAGAAAACTCATGTAAAACAGGTATTTACGGCGGTATCTCTCTTGATGGAACTTTGTCTTCGTCGGAATATAAAATGGACTTCAGCGTGGATGCCGATAATTTAAGCGGATGTGGAGGCGTTGTCACACACAAAAATAGCAATGCGGCAAAATTTGGTGGCGGAGTATTTTTGGGGTGCGGTGGCGGAAACAATCTTTACTATGCAGCTGAAATCGGGATTTTATTTAATAATTCTGCATTTAAAAGAACGTTTAGTGATAATGAAGCATTGGAAATAGACGTTGAGGATAGAAATGGAAATCCCAATACATTTCTCAAATGTTCCTATGGCAATGAGTATCAGGTTTCCCTGAAACTTGGGAAAATTTTTACTCCCAAGGAGGCAAATGAGTTTAAAATTTATGGAATATTGGGAATGACCAAAAGAAAAGCGTCGGTGCAATATGATTATGTGGAAAGTCCGGTTTCTCGTCCGTATTCATTTGAGAAAAGCATACACGCTTTTGCTCCTGGTCTTGGCGTGGAGCTTGAATTGCGTAAGCACTGTTCTTTGGGAGTCGAGTATAAATATAAAGCATATCAAAACGCCAAGAGTACTCATGACTTCGTAGATTCCTCTGATGGTGATTTCGACACGGAACCGAGAAAGTACTCCTTAAAAACAGGACAGCATGGTTTATCATTGCGCCTAGTTTTTAATATGTGAGAGGCTGTTGATGTTGTTGTGCTGATTTTTAAGATTATGGTTCTAGGGTTTTTTTTCTTAAAATCTGTGGTTTCCTTTCCCAAAATTTGTTTTCAGTAGTTTTGTTAACGAAAAATTAATTGACTCTAGTGTGATTATAGTATGATAATTAGCTTTTGTGATAAGGAGCTGCCGATATCCGAGAATTTTTTACGATACAAATGTTTTTGGAATGAAATTTCGGATGTCGCCGATTCCGATGAGGCAGTTGTTACTCTTGGCGTTTATGGAGGATATCGTGGATTTATTCAAATTGATGGCATTTCGTCATGGTAAAAATTTCCCTGAGAAACGGTATGGAGGAGAGAAATTGCTGAAAAATAGTTTCCAAGGTAGTCTGAGAAAGCGCATTGGCGTACATTTAGCGGAATTTTTGATGATTTTTTTGGTGTTATTGGGGGGATGCGACGAAAAAAAACCAGCGTTCGCGCCACCACCGCAGAGCGTAGGAGCATCCAGAGTTGTGCGGCAGGATATTCCGTTTGTGATAGAGGTTCCGGCCAAAATAACCGGATCTCTGGAGATACAAGTTCGCGCGCAAGTGGGAGGCATACTGAAATCTCGATTATTTAATGAAGGGCAATATGTTGATCAGGGAGCTACGCTTTTTGAAATTAATCCCGAGTCCTATGATGCGGCTCTGAGTCGGGCGCAAGGGAATCTGGCGCAGGCGCAATCTGAGTTTAGGAGGACGTCCCGCGACTACGAACGCATGCGCAAATTGCACCAGGCCAAGGCGATTAGCCAGAAAGAGCACGACGATGCATTATTTGCGGTTGAGTGTGCACAGGCGAATCTGAAAGTTGTCGAGGGATCCGTAAAGGAGGCCGAAATTAATTTGGGCTACACCGAAGTTAAGGCGCCGATATCTGGAATTGTTGGCAAAGAAGCGCAATCGGTGGGAAATTTGATTTCTTCGGCGGAGTCCAGTTTGCTGACCACCATGGTGCAGATTTGTCCTCTGCACGCCGTGTTTTCTATATCAGGTACCGTCTGGAGCCAAATGGCCCGGAACAGCAGGGCCGGAAAAGTGCAGTTGCTCAATGACGGCGATTATAAAATCGAGGTTATTATGTCCGATGGTACCAAGTATCCTCAGGACGGAAAAATAATATTTGTGGATAGCACCGAAGATAATTTGACTTCCAGCGTTTCCATAAAGGCAGAAATCCCCAACGATAATCATCAAAATTTGCTGATGCCTGGGCAGTTTGTGCGCGTTAAGGTGATCGGAGCCGAGTATAAAAACGTTCTGGTGGTGCCGTCATCGGTGCTGATTTCTACGCAAATGGGCTATATGGCCTACGTGGTCAAGAGCGATAAAACGGTGGAAGTACGTCCTGTGAAAGCAGAAATAATTGGTAATCAGGCCATAGTGGATACCGGCCTTGAAGAAAATGAAATTGTCGTTTCCGAAGGCATTGTGAAAGTACGTCCGGGAAATCAAGTAAATGTTGTAATGAAAGAGACTGCAGCGAAGTAATAGCGGTAAGGAGTTCTCTATGTTTTGTCGTTTTTTTATAGATAGGCCCATTTTTGCTACGGTTGTCTCGCTCATAATTGTTCTTGCGGGAATTGTGTCGATGATGAATCTTCCGGTGGAGCAATACCCGAATTTATCGCCACCGACGGTGAGCGTCCAGGCAAATTATCCTGGAGCGAGTCCAGAAATAATATCTGAAACGGTCTTGGCGCCGCTGGAGCAAAAAATAAATGGCGTCGAAGATATGATATACATGAGTTCTTCCGCATCCAGCAACGGCAGTGCATCCATAACGATTTTTTTCAAGGTGGGAGCCGATCCTGACAGAGCCATGATCAACGTGAACAATCGCGTTCAGATGGTAACGGCTACGCTTCCGGAAGATGTGAGACGAGTCGGAATAACTGTAAATAAGAGATCCCCATCCATACTGGAGGTACTGTGCCTCGTCTCCGACGACAGTCGCTATGATTCCACCTACATTGGTAACTACGCGATGCTAAACGTCGTGGATCATCTAAAGCGCATCGAAGGAGTTGGAGATGTAAGCGTTATGGCCGGCAACGATTACTCCATCCGCGTCTGGCTGAAGCCGGACAAAATGGCAAAAATGAGCCTCACCACCAACGATGTGATCAACGCAATATACACGCAAAATATGCAGCGCTCCGCCGGAGCCATCGGTAAGGAACCAACAAACGTCAAAGTCGAACGTAACTATATCATCACCACCAGCGGACGATTTTCCGATGCAAAGCAGTTTGAAGATATAATCTTGCGGGCTAATCCCGACGGCACAACACTGCGTCTGAAGGATGTCGCCGATGTGGAACTGGCTGCGCTATCCTACGATATAATTGCCAAAAATGCCGGACGTAATTCAGCTCCCATAATGATTTCGCTGTCTCCGGGCGCAAACGCTCTGTCCACCGCCGACAAAGTTAACCAAAAACTAGAAGAATTGTCCAAAGGATTTCCCGATGGCATTAGCTATAAAGTTGCTTTCGAAACAACCGGATTCGTAAAAAATTCCGTGAATGAAGTTATAAAAACACTTTTTGAAGCCATGGTCCTGGTTTTTCTCGTGGTTTTTCTCTTCCTAAAGCGTTTTCGGGCAACGCTTATTCCATGTTTAGCGGTTCCGGTG
>JAITAC010000074.1 GCA_031284345.1 Holosporaceae bacterium
GAGCCGGAATATGATCGCTGATAACCTGCAGCAGAGGAGTCAAGTCACGATGTTCATCTTCTAGATTTTTTACAGCCCACCAATTTCTTCCGGAGGCATATAAAATCGGAAAATCCAGCTGCTGTTCATTTGCTCCCAGAGCCACAAATAAATCGAAAACTTCATCCAAAACTTCCGCAATTCTTGCGTCCGGCTTGTCGACTTTGTTGATGATAACTATCGGATTAAGATTAAGCGCCAATGCCTTGGTGAGGACGAATTTCGTCTGGGGCATCGGCCCCTCCGAAGCGTCCACCAGCAGCACCACTCCCTCCACCATGCTGAGTATGCGCTCCACCTCGCCGCCGAAGTCCGCATGCCCAGGCGTATCCACAATATTTAATTTTATGTTATTCCAAACGAAACTCGTACATTTCGCCAGGATTGTTATGCCGCGCTCCTTTTCCAGATCATTGTAATCCATCGCACAATCATCAATTTTCTGATTGTTCCTGAATAATCCACTCTGCCGGAACATAGCATCCACCAGGGTCGTCTTACCGTGATCCACGTGGGCAATTATTGCAAAATTACGAAATTCTCTAAACAACTCATCTCTCCTAAACGGGAAACAATCCTTCTGAAATGAACAAAAACCATTATCAAAAAAAACAATTGATTAATAATTAACGACGATGAGATCAGGTCGCTGTCGGAACGATCCTCTTCCAAAATTTTCACATGTTAACCGCGCTTTTCACGGCAACTCCGCCCACATAGGCTTTGACGTGATCTTTTATCATGTCTAATTTATTTGTGAAACAATGGTCGCAATCGGGAACGATTTGATAGTTAATTTTGATCCCTCTCTGGGAGTTTAGCTTTTCCACAAGCTTTGTGACGGGCTCAACTGGACAAATTACATCGTCGGCGCCGTTTATAATCATGCCGGATACCGGACACGGAGCTAAAAACGAAAAATCATACACATTAACTGGAGGACAAACTGATACAAAACCCACAATTTCCGGACGTCGCATGAGCAATTGCATGCCAATCAATGCCCCAAAAGAAAATCCACCCACCCAAATCTGGCGCTGGCGGATATTAATCGACTGAACCCAGTCGAGAACGGCGGCGGCATCCGTCAGCTCTCCTTCTCCATTATCAAAGGTGCCTTCGGATTTCCCCACACCGCGAAAATTAAATCGCAATGCAGAAAAACCACTCTCCACAAATGCATTATAGAGAGCTAATGTGACTCTGTTATTCATGGTCCCACCCTGGGCTGGACTTGGATGCAGCACAATCGCCAATGGCGCCATTGAATCTCTACTATGATGATATTTTGCTTCAATTCGTCCCGCGTGACCAGTTAACACTATCGCCGGCATATATTTTCTCCATTCATTTTTTTATTAAGACTCGTTTTTTTTCGCTACAATTAGCTTATTTTAGGAAATAATATCCTTTTGCTTTAACACAAGCAAATAATTTCAGATTGATATATAATATTTTTTTTTGAAAACATAATAGATCATAAAATGATTATTGCGATCATACATGAAATTGCACCAAGAATCTGCTAGAATCCAATCCCGAAGCGAAAAATTAAGTGTGCCGGTTATGGTCATAATCGCGATTGTATTGTAATACTACAAAGTACTTGAAAGAGAAAAAGCACATGGCGCTGCCGATTGGAAAAAACAAAAACAGGAGATCTCAACGCGCTCCCATGAGTGACATTAATGTCACTCCCATGATAGACGTCATGCTGGTGCTGCTGGTCATCTTCATGGTTACGGCGCCATTCTTAACGATGGGAATCAAGGTCAATCTGCCCGGCGCCAGAGCTCCCAGCATTCAGGGTAACGACATGCCCATCATTGTACACATCGACAGGGAAGGCCGCGTTTTCATTGGAGACCTGGAAATTGATCGCTACACATTGACGGATAAATTGTTAGCCATAACCAAAGAAAGCGTTGAAGATGTACGGATATTTGTGCGCGGCGACCAAAGCCTTTCCTACGGACAAATCATGGAAGTCATGGGACTCATCAGCGGAGCTGGATTTAGAAAAGTAGTTTTGGTAACAGAGCCGCCTCTGGAGCAAGGGCAATCACCAGATGCTTCGCAACAAAAAAGATAAATCACACTTTACTAAATTTTCCGTCTACTCAGCAGCGCTGCACGGATCGGTTCTGCTGTGCTGCGCGATATCGCTGCATTTGCCGCGCCAAACGCCACGTTTGCTGGTGGATGTAGACATTGTGGGAGATGGAGAATTACAGGGATACATAGAAAAATATTCGCAGCAGCAAATGTCTCTGCACTCATCTCCAGCGCCTTCGGAACCATCGGCCGCAGACAACAGGCTTGATTCCGATGAGAATAATAGCATCAACGAACCATTGCCGGAAAATCCAGAGCGGCAAGAAGAGCTGAAGGAAATGCCGCAGGAAACGCAGGAAGAAGCTCCGGAAAAAACTTCGGAAAAGGAACCAGAGCCCGTTACCGATGCAGATAACCCGGATGATAATGAAGCTAACAAAGCCCCGTTGGCAAATGAAAATCCAGATGAGGAACCTGTCCCTCGAGAAGAATCCAAACAAGATGCTGAAGAAAAAAAGAAAAAAGAATTGGAACGCCAAAAACTGGAACAGCAAAAGAAGTTGGAAGAAAAGAAAAAATTAGAGCAGCAAAAAAAGAAAGAAGAGCAGGAAAATAAAAAGAAAAAAAAGGATAAAGCCAAAAAAGAACTCATAAACATAATATCCAAGGCCGAAAAAGTCAAAAAGAAAAATGAGAGCAAGAAAAAATTACAAAATATTGCTCAGCAGATGTCGGAGCAAAATAAAATTCAAGAACGTAACAAATCTGATCGAGCATTTGGGAAAATGATTGGCGATAGCATTAAAAATCTTGGCATTGGCGGTGGTGGCAACGGCGCTGGAAGAAACGGCGGCGGCAGAAGCGGCAGCGGCGGTTACGGCCGATTCGGAAGTGGGGCCGGCACCGGAAATGGGCTCTCGGAAGGTGAATATAATATGATTTCGGCCCAAATAAATCCCCATTGGGTTATTCCCTCTGGCATAAGAGGAGCAGATAGTTTAATAATAGAGATTAGAATAAAGCTGAAGGAAAATGGAGAAGTTATCCCGTCGGAACTGACAGT
>JAITAC010000117.1 GCA_031284345.1 Holosporaceae bacterium
ATACTTATTTCAGCGTCTGCATAAAACGCTATCCCCATCATGGACAGCAGCAGCACCGCAAACGACGGCCTTTTGAAGTTCTTTTTCATGTGCAAATCTCCTTTTTTTTCAAATACAAAACAACTTAAAGCATATCCAATATGGAAAACTGTCCAACCTATAGCGCATCATATGACAAATTAAAAAAACGTTAAAATACATAAAAAATTGCACAAACTGTAATACGCGCAGGATAAGGCTCCTTCAAGTTTGAAGTGCAACGGCGGTTGTATTTAACTCGAATTCGAAGAAAACCTCGAATGGTATTCTAAATTCTAGCGTTTTTCGTGGTCGACAGTTTAATTTATTTTCGATTTTTGGACAAATATTGCCGTATCAGACTAAGGTGCTCCCGCCGTTTCAATAGTGAAGTGCATCAAGAGGAGCATCTTCTAATTGAAAAAGCTAATCGAAGAAAACCTCTCACGGCGGTAACAGGGATTCGAATTCCCTAGGGGACGCCAACTGAAATTTTAAGAAAAAAATGATTTGTAATATTACAATTAAATAAAATTGTAAGCAATTTAGCCCCACTATAGCCCCACTTTTTCCATTTGCATTCTTGCATGTTTATTGGCATCAATTCTATTTTCCATTAATTTGTTGTGTATTATCTTCTAGCCATTTTATTAGTGCGTCCAGAGAATACGCGGTTTCTTTTCCAACAAATATGCGCTCTTTTATCCCTTTTCCCTTGCAATCGAATATGGCCATTGTTCGAGCAGCGATAATGCCTCCAGTCAGGTTGTACAATTGACTGCGTTTTACATATATGGCCTTGTGTTTATCTTTGAGTTTTTCGAACATGCTCATGATTTACTTCTCCTTACCTTACTTTTTAGCCATGCGATAGCATCTGATACTTCGTAGAATACTTTTGTTCCCCTTTGGTATCTTGTGGTTATTCCATCGCCTCTTGCATCTATTCTGTTCATGCTAGTTCCCTTAAAGAGTCCGCCGGAAAATTCCTCGAAGCGATTACGTGCCACAAAAGGCGATGGCCATTTTTCGGCAAGTTCGTCAAGGTTGATGACCTGGCCCCTCCGGTGCCCCACCTTTATGGCAATTTTCTCTGATATATCAGTCATTTAGGATCTCCTGATGGTTCGTTTTTAATTGTGTTAAAGAGCGCAGTGGCGAGATATTTCAGCTCGTCGCAGACTTCTCGAAGCGGCTCATCCTTGCGCATTTCGATGTTGTGAGTGCCAGCAGCCCAGTCTATCTGTTCGGCGATTCTCACGAGCTTGAGAACTAGCCCTTGGGTAGTGATGTTTTGCATTGCTATTTACTCCTTAATTTTCTATTTTCCGGTTTTGTGTCTTTTAAGTTAGTGAGATTTTGTGAGTCAGGGAGGCGGATGAACCCATTTTTTGAAATTCTGAATTGTGTCGGAGTTTTTATCTATGATTTGAGTTTTTGGATAGGTTGCGACTTTGTAGCCGCATTTGTAGCCACTTTTGTAGCCGTCAAAAGCCCTCACAAAACAGCGATGTAACCACTGTAGCCACCTTTTTCGAAAAAAGAGATATAGATATTTTTTTTCGTGGTTTAAAACCAAAAAAAAGAAATTCTTATATATATCTATTCTTCTTCTTACACCACACAGCTCCTTAGGATGATATATATTTCCAAATTTTTCTAGTAGGTTTTGATATTTTTTTTCATGGTTTAAAACCAAAGAAAAAAAAAGCTGCTCATCCCTCCAATATAGCATATTTTGCTTGTTACTTGGCATTGATTTTTTCTCCATATTCCTCATCTGCTAAAACTTTGTCGTTGAACGCCAGCATGCGAATGCTCCTGTTTTTTATGCGCACCATCTTCGAAAAATGCTTGTTATCCGTGCGTTCCAGGATTCCAATTGCGTCTGCCAGCCTCAGAATCTCCTGAAAGCTGACCGTAATTTCCTTTCTCATGGCCTCTTTGAGCCGCTCCGGATTGGCGTAAAAAACGACTCCACTCGGTGTATTTTTCCGATATCCAATGAATTCCTGCACCGTTTTTGATTCGTCGGCATCGTTGTATTCGTTGATGGCCACGAAGCTGCTGTATTGATTTTTCTGGAAAAAGCAGCGCAGCGAGTAGAGCAGCATTTTTTCTTCTTGGTTACCGAATCCGCCTTTGTGCGCGATCCAGCCGTTGAAGAACGCCATTGCGGTGGAGGCCGCCTCGCCTTCAGGCCAGCCGGTTAGGCCGTATTTTGTTGCCAATTCGCCGGCGAATCCGACCGTGAAGAAGAAATCGAAGACGCGATTGTCTTGGCCGTCGGCGTGACTCGGCAGCGTGGCCGTTTTCTGAGCCTCCAAAGCGTTGTTGAAGTCGTCGATTATTTCTTCCTGGTTGCGCATTAGGAGCTTGATGTACTCGGGCAGTGCGGCTCCGTAGTAGCGCTGCGTAGCGTTGATGAGATGCCTCACAAGAGCGGCTGGCGTGGCAAATCGATGCGTATTCTCGACAAGACTGCGGTGTCCCTCAGGGATCGCCGGCACCGCCAGTAGTCGGATATTCTGCCCCGCCATCGTTGCAAATCCAGCGGAGGCCATGTGAGTGTTCAAATCGACCTCCCCCGCCGACAGCAGTGCGATACGCCATGTTTTCGGCTGCTTCGCGTCGCCGGAGGAGTTAGAGCGAGTTTTTCCTATGCCGTTGGCGAGCATGTAGACGGTGGCTCCGATTTTCTGTGGGCTCATTTCGCCCATTTCGTCGAGGATCAGGAGCATGTCGTTGTGGTTGAAGGCCACGGTTTCGAGGCCGTTGTCGGTGGCGCGCCAGGATTTCACGTAGTTGCGGGGCCCGTAGATGGATGCGGCGACGTAGAGCGCGGTCGTCTTCCCGGCGGAGCTTTTTCCCACCAGTTGAATGCCGAAGTTCGGACGATCGAGCACGTGCAGCAGAGGAGCTGCGAAAGCCGTAGAAGCCGCCAGAACGAGTCTAGAATTGCCGCAGCAGAGTTTCCCTATATTCTCTCGCCAATCCGTGATAGAGCCGTTTACGTCCACATAGGTTAAACCATAGGTTGTATCTAAAAGAATATCCTGTTTGCGTTCTTGGACGGTGATGACGCCGTTTTCCGTCAGGAATCCGTTGGTGCACCAGCCGCTTTTGCGCATGGTCTTGAGAGTGTACTTCGGCGAGTAGTTATTGATATATACCAATATTTTCTTGGTTGGAGCCTCCAGATTGATGTGCAACCCGGCTCCGGCGAGGTCTTTCAAAATAGTCTGAGAATTACCGGCGAACAAGTCCTTGTTTTTCATGCAAATTTTCTTGATTTCGCCATGAATCGTGCGAAATTCCAATAGGTTACCGCTTTCGTTGGTGTCAATGTTGATGGTCTTGCCGAGCACCCTCAAATATGAGCACAAATAAGTGGCATAGCCGTGTTTGTCGATGTAGTAGAGGGCTTTTGCCGTGAGCCTGAAATTTTTGGGCATGTATTTGTCGATTATTTCGTTTTCGTTGTCTCGATGAGTCTCTTCTTTTTTTTCTATTTCATCGGCATTTTGCACGTTTTTTCTGGAAAGATCGCAGTCAACGTTGTTTTTCTTCGCGAAAAAGGCGCTTTGGACTTTTTCTGGTCCTTCGAGTACATATAGATCGTTGAAATCGCTGGAATCGTCATCGTTATTTGCGAATTCGGGTACAACAAGGCGAGCTTTCACGGCCGCAGCGGCTTCTTTTGCTTTTGTTAATCCCGGATTACTGTGTACAAGCATGCTGCTTGACTTGCTGTTTTCATGGCCGGCTGAATTATATGGCTGCTGTGCCTGCAAAGTATATTTCATATGTGGAACAACTGCCGCCTGAGCGGCATTACTCCAGAAAGTGGATCCAACCGCAGGTTGGTCGTTGTCGGCAGCGACGATAATTTTTGCGTCCGGATATTTTTTGCGAATAATTTTTGCGATGGCGAGCAAATTATTGCAGGAAAATGCGACGACGACCGGCAAGCCTGTCAGTTCGTGGATGGTGGCGCCGGTGGCATAGCCTTCGCAGATCACGACTTCGTCTTTCACGCAGCCGATGGTGAAACTGCAGCCCTGTGTGCGACCGCACTTCAGGAATCTTTTGGTGAATTTCCCAGCAACGTCGGGATCTGGCCATATTTTCTGCAGTGATGTGAGATTATTGTTTTCGTCGTAGAGCGGAATCAGCAGCGTTTGCCGATCGATTTTGAGCCCATGCGCTTTTATTTTCTTGGTTTCCAAATAAGGATGCGTCGTGCAATTGGACGCATTACGCCATATCTGTAGAGCTGTCGCGGCGGCATTTGTTTGATCATCATGTCTTTTATTGGTCAATTTTTGCTGCGTTTCCGCTATTTGTCGTTTGCATCGTTGATAATTGTACTTATCCTCGAAAACGTAGTCTTGGAGATTGGAAGCCCAATCGCCGATGGCGTAGCCACCGATAAATTGCACAGCCCAATAGCGTTTATTGTGTCCCCAGCGGACGATTTTCGACGCAGTCACTTCTTCCGGCGGGGCCGGTATGCCAATTTCCTGCAGTTTTTTATAAAGTACGTTATTCACGAATTTCACTCCAAACATGTTTTACAATGATGCTCATTTCAAGATAATTTTCATTTTCTTGATCTGCAGGTTTTTGCAAAATTTGTGCAGCAAGCAGATTATTAACTTGCGACATTCTTGTCCTCGTTTTCGTTTAGAAAATAATTGATAAAATACACTTGCCCCTTGCCGGTGACTTTAGTTATTTTGGAAATAGTAATACATCCGTCACTGTGGATAATGGCCATTTCTTTCACCTTGAACAAACCGAGTTCCATGGCTTTTTGAGTCGGCATATTGTAGTCGCTACCATTTCTTTTTATGAGAAATCCACATTGCCGAAGCAGTTTAAAAAGACGATTTTGGCCAATTTCAATGCCGTTACTTTTGAGAATTTTTGCCAACTCTCCAATCAGAATATTTCCATCCGATGCCAAAACTGCATCAGCGAATAAAATCTTAGGTTTGTTAATTTCGATCTGTAGCCGAAGATCACGACAATGAATTTGCAATTGTTCCTTTGCCGATCGTTCTTCCTTAATGGCCGTAATAAGACTGATCCAGGCGTCCGGATTATTCATGATATCTTCAATTTTATAAGCAGTGATGTATGCTCCGTGTTTCCGGATTTGCGGTAGCACCTCATGAGTGACCCAGCGTTTAAATTGCCTAAGTTTCTCTTCCCTTTCTGCAATATATTTTTTATTTATACCTCGAGCTTTTGCAGGTCGCATGACAAAAAGTAGCGAGTATAATCCTGATTCATTTACAATAGCGCACTGCTGCATTCCGCGAGGGGGAGTCATTTGCGTATACCCCTTTTCATCTTCATCAAGAACCTGCATTGCGCGGTTTCTATTTGCTTCACCAAATACATTACATATATCTTTGGCTACAAACCAAATTTCATCATTTTTTTGGATAGCTCGCACTTCTCTTGCATTATACAAAAACGTCTGCAGCTCGCTTGCTATGTTGATACTAGGCATCGTTTTGTTCCTCTTTGCGGTTTTCTTGATTTGCTATATCTCGCTCACTAACTGCTTGAGATTTTTTTATA
>JAITAC010000014.1 GCA_031284345.1 Holosporaceae bacterium
GAAAACCCGAGTGTTTTCTTTAGTATGTACTCATGAATCCCCTCGCGCTTAAGCGTTTCCCAGGATTCAATATCTTTGCGAAATTTTTCCATCAGTTCTGCGCGTTTTCTGTCTGTAATAGCTGCAGAAAATGGAGTATGATTCATATCGTGCAATTCATGCATGTGTGTCTCCTTTAGTAAGTTTAAATTTTTCCTATTTTGGAGACCTTCCTACATATTTACAAATAAAAACATCATTTAAATATGCAATTAATGCGTGTCTTGTCTCGTTTCTCAGCATATTCATTCCGTCTCATATCTTTTTGAACTTGGACAATGTTTTTGAAACGGCGATTCATATCTCACGCTACAGAAGTGACTATAAAATAATAAATATGGAGCATAAGTCTCAGAATCAAGGTCTGCCGTAATCCGTATGGTGGCGAGGTCAGATGGCAAAGATGAAGATAAAACTGTTCCAATATCGATAGCCAAAATTTAGTAATTCCACAGTAAATAATAGCTTGCAGCTTACGTTAATTCGTGATAATGTTACTTCGTTGGCGCGGGGTAGAGCAGTCTGGTAGCTCGTCAGGCTCATAACCTGAAGGTCGTTGGTTCAAATCCTTCCCCCGCAACCATTCCGAATTTCAAATGAAATTTATATTTTTAATCCGCCCCCTCAAGAGGGAAATGCAACAGTGGTATTAATTGAGATTTGAGTATCTAAATACTTCTAGTTGAGTAAGAATGTATTTGAAAAGGTCATATGAAGAAGTTAATCTCAAATTTGATTTAATAATGAGGTTAACATAGCAGATCCCATCTCTGATTTGCCATTGTCGACTGGACAGCGACTGATACAGCACGCATTCCGCAAGTTTTTGGGATAACTCAAAATTGGATCTTGTATAAATTGTATATAGTGAGTGTTTTTACACAAGTTTATTATACCACTTCAGGCTTTTGTAGCGTTTGTAGAGGAAAAATTGCGCGGCGATCAACCACAAACCCATGAGCACAAACAGAAGCGGCATTGAGGTAAGTGCCTTCAGGTAATAGAGAATGAGCGTTGGCAATACCACAAACACCCAGAGGCAAATTTGATATATCGTCGCGGCATATTTTGTATCTCCGCCAGCTATCAATATTCCCCAGTGGGACAGCAGCAGCGTTTCCAGCACGACGTCGAGCGCAACCAGATAGAACACCGCTCTCATATCCGCATAGAGGTGAGTTATGTTGCCCGGAAATAGTTCCAATGCTATAAAGATCCATTCCGGACACAGTACATGCGGAACAGCGATTATTCCTCCGAAAATAAATGATATGGCAACAAAAATTCTGCGAGTTTTTTCTATTGATTCCAGATCTCCGCGACCAATCATGTTGGCGCTGATGGCAGCTATGGCTTTGTTGGCTCCTTCTCCAACAAAAAGGAAAAGCATGTATACACTATTGCCTATATTGTAGATGGTTGCGGAGTCCTTTGAGGTATAACTTACTGCAGTCTGCACCACGTACCAGGCTATCATGGATATGCAATTGCTCAACGACATGGGAACGCCGATTCTAATGCAGTCCATAAAAAGTTTTGCATTAAATCGACGATTCTGGAAAGTTTTGTATATTCGCCTGTTTTTGCGACTGAAAAATACCATCGCTAGAATGGTAACTTGGACGAATTCTGCAATTATGGTGGCGATCGCCGCTCCTCTGCAGCCCATGGCGGGAATGATATTTTTCACACCGTAGATGAGCAGATAATCCAGTACGATGTCCAATATGACTCCTGCAGTTACAGCAAATGTGATGATTTTTGTTTTTCCCTGCCCCACAAAGAAGGCCACCAGAGCAACCCGAAGTGGCGGTATGAAGGCGAAATACATGAGAGTCTGCTGGTAGGCAATGCCTTCCTTCAAATAATAATGCGGCAATGTGTTGATGTGATCCGAAAAATACGCGACGGGAAAAGAAATCACGTAGGTGGCAAGCGACATGTAGATCATTTGCCACGTGGGAGTTGCCAGTTTTTCGTATTGCTTCGAGCCGTTGTATTGGCCAACGAAAATTTCCGCACTGTTGGCCACGCCCATAAACATAAAACAGAAAATGCACACGAAATTTCCTGACATAATGGCGGCATTCATGGAGTCCATTGAGTAGGCAGCTAACATCGCTCTGTCAATGAGCAGCATCAGCAAAACTGACGCCATGGAAATCATGATGGGTACCGACACCCTAAAAATACTTTTCAATGTGCAATCTATGATTTTGTGATCTGCTATTGCGCTGTCCATTTCACTATTCCAATTTCGTCTAAAAAATCCTCATCGTGAGAGATTACCATAATCGCCGCCGGATATACATACGCAGAATTTTAGCCACCTAGATTAGAAGCTTCGGCAAGCAAGCGGCGATTTTCGCCAATGATAGACGAGCGCCGAGAAAAACGCGAATCTCTATCTTCGCGCCGCTCCGTATAATTGCTATGCAACTTAATGGATATGATTGACCTGAGAATTAAGCATCTGAAAATACACCTGGAACAATTGAAGCAATGCCAATAGGGGAAAATATCCCGGCAAGACAGTTGAAAAACCGCTAGTGGCGAAAAAAATTATAAATTACGGTCTCTCATAAAGATTTCGCCATACCATTAATGTCCGGAAGATTGTCCGGAGTCGACGAGTTAGATTTTGCCGATGATTCCGTCAATTGCGGTTTTTTTTCGCCGTGCAAGCCAGGACAAGATACCGGAAAAACCGGCCAAGCGATCGGAGTAAATTTATCGCCCACTTTGACCATTGGCGTGACCTTCATTATGATTTTTGCCGTCAGGAGATCATGCCCCTTGGTCGAATCCGCAACCGGAACATCGAATTCCAGCAGCACACCGCCAACATATTCCACGTCCTTGCGCATTTTTTGCTGCTCGATCATGCGGAACAGCGCCCATTTTCCGCCGTAGGAGAACTTGGCGCTGGCTCCATTTATGGATAAATTGCCTTTGGTCGCATCTTTGTAGGGTTTGTCGCTGGCGGAGCTCACCCAATTGAACGTAACGCTCACGTTATTGCCATTGAAGTAGGTGGCGTTGGCGCCCTCGGCGATGTTGTTGCTGTTTACATCGACGATTCTTTCTAGCACAGACGACGTAAGCGCTTCCGAGGCCGGAGATGGACGCAGCATGAAATTAAACACCATGCCAGCATTTTGCGGATCCGGACTCTTGGAATGAGCAATCCAGGATTTCAAAAAGGATAATAATTTATCCATGGATGTTAGAAAATTGAAAATTTCTGAATTTATTTGCCGGACATCTTTGTTTTTTTCGAACACTTTCAGCAGATTAACGGATTTTTTCTCATAGATGGCCA
The DNA here is from genome assembly GCA_031284345.1 of Holosporaceae bacterium. GTDB lineage: Bacteria > Pseudomonadota > Alphaproteobacteria > UBA3830 > UBA3830 > BNWE01. The sequence goes on from JAITAC010000014.1 coordinate 3,362, forward strand.
CAAAATTTTCCACATCTGTAAGAGAGGCTTCATCTTCCAGGCCTCCAAACGGGAATTTTTTCTCCAGAGTGCTATTAAAGCTGTTGAAAATTTCTCCGTAGGCGGCGGCGGCTTTTTCATA
>JAITAC010000077.1 GCA_031284345.1 Holosporaceae bacterium
AAAAATAATTATTTGGATATTTAACAATGGGATTTGGTATTAGAAATCTATACCACGCGCCACGGGAGGTGGCTATATAGGAGTCTGTGCTGCGCGCCACAGGAGGGACTATATTAGAAATCTATACCACGCGCCACGGGAGGGGACTGTATTAGAAATCCATACCACGCGCCACAGTAGGGGGGGTATAAATATAGTAAATATAGAGAATAAGTTTCAGGATTAAGGTCTGCTGTAATCCGTAGGATGCCAAGATAAATATTTTAGATGGATGGAGTATGTTATTTAATTTGTGTACTCTAAAACAAGAGAAAGTATAAGCGATGTAGAAAATAGGATGCAATTATGCCGAAATTCATTGAGATCAGAGGGGCTCGGGTTAATAATCTGAAGAACATTGACATTGATGTACCACTGGGAAAAATCGTTGGTATCTGTGGAGTATCCGGTTCCGGAAAGAGTTCGTTGGCTCTTGGTGTGCTGTATTCCGAGGGATTTCGCAAATACTTGAACGCGCTGTCCGCCTATTCCAAGCGGCGTATTTCCCAGCCAAAAAAGGCAAAGATTGATTCGATTCGCTATTTGCCGTCCACAATTGCGCTGCGCCAGCGTCCTGCAATTCCTGGTGTCAGAAGCACCGTTGGCACCATGACCGAAACTCTCAACGTCATTCGGCTGATGTTTTCGCGCCTCGGGAGTCATCCGTGTCCTAGCGGGCATATGGTGGAGCCGTCGGTGGAAGCCATTCGGAACTGGGAATCCATTTGTTGCCCCCAATGCGGAGAGAATTTTCCTCTTCCCGGGGCCGAGTCGTTTTCCTTCAATTCGGACGGGGCCTGCGGCAGATGCGAAGGAGTTGGTTTCGTGCACGTCATCAATCCTCAAAAATTGGTTCCGGACGAAAATCTGACCGTGGAACAGGGGGCGGTTTCTCCCTGGCGCATGATGGGACGAACGCTCACTCCTCTGGTAGCCAAAGAATTGGGCGTGCGCATCGATGTTCCCTACAAGGATCTCACCGACGAGGAAAAGCATATCATTTTGCATGGAGAAGAGGGGATTCATCGGGTTGTCTACACCAATGATAACGGGAAAGCGGTACCGCTGAACGTCAACTACGAGAACGCCTATCTGGCGGTTAGAAACAGCTCCAAAAGTTCCAGCGATCTTACCCTGTCCAAGGTCGAAAGATATTTTGATACGAAAATATGCCCCGAATGCCGAGGCAGTCGCATGAACGCGCAGCGATTGGCCAGCAGGTTATGTGGCTGTAACATAGCTGAAGTTTCTTCCATGTCCATTGGAGAGTTGCGGAGTTTTTCGGAGAAATTGGGGAATAATTCGCCATCCGGATTGGAAAAAATCACCGCCGAGCTGCTTGGAGAACTAAGCGTCAAGCTGGAAGTGCTGGAATTGCTGGGAGTTTCATATCTTGCGGTTGATAGGTTAGGCAATTCCCTTTCCAACGGCGAGCTGCAGAGGATTCAGCTAGCGAAAATCATTCAAAATGACGCCACCGGCGTGCTGTATGTGTTTGACGAGCCGTCCATCGGGTTGCATCCCATTAACATCGAGGGAATCGTGAAATCCATACGCTATCTTGCGGAAAACGGAAATACAGTACTGTTTGTGGATCACAACACTCTGCTGCTGAAGGAGGCGGATTACCTGATCGAAATGGGCCCCGGAGCCGGAGAAAATGGAGGACATGTAATATGTTCCGGAACTCCAGCGGAAATTATGTCCCGGAAAGATTCGCTGATCGGACCATACTTGCTACGGAAGCAAGAAAATTCCTCCGAAAATGCATTCGACCTATTCGATCATGGAGCAATAGAACTGAAAATTAGAGAAAAATTCAATCTGAAAAATCTGACGGCACGATTTCCCATAAATAAATTGTCGGTCGTTGCTGGAGTTTCCGGATCCGGAAAAACGACGTTGGTGCTGGAATGTCTTGTGGGGGCGATCCGCAGCAACGGGAATCTTCCGAATTTTATCGAAAAACTGGAGACGGGTCGCATCAAAAATGTACAGTTTGTCGACGCATCTCCCATAGGAAAAAATAGCAGGTCTACCGTGGCGACCTATACAGGTATTTTCGATCTTATCCGAAAACTTTTCGCCGGTACGGAGGGGGCTATTTCCAGAAATTATAGCGAAAGCTGGTTTTCCTATAATAATATCCAGGGACGATGTCCGACCTGCGAGGGCCTGGGCGAGATGAACATAGATATACAATATCTGCCGGATCTTTCCGTACCCTGCGCAGATTGCAACGGAACCCGCTACGATGCAAAAATTGCCGAAGTCCTCTACGAAGGAAAATCCATCATTGACGTGCAGGCAATGACGATTCACGAGGCCATCAAATTTTTCGAAAAGGAACAAAATATCCGAAAAAGACTGACCAACATGGAGCAAATAGGGCTTGGATATCTGACGCTGGGAGAAGGAACGCCGGAACTTTCCGGCGGCGAAGCGCAGCGTATGAGATTGTCCATGGAAATCAACAAAGTGCACAATCATACGCTATTTGTGCTCGATGAACCGACCATCGGATTGCATCCACGGGATGTAGAGGTCTTGATCAATAATCTGCGCATTCTGATATCCCAGGGAGCCACAATCGTTGTCATAGAACACGACGCCGATGTTATCGGAAACGCCGATTATATTATTGAAATGGGGGAAAAAGGCGGGCCGGAGGGCGGAAAAATCATTGCCGACGGACAGGTGGCAGACATAATAAAAAATCCCAAAAGCCTAATTGCCAAATGGATCGGCGGAAAGCAGAATATCTGAAGAACTGTCGCATCAAGAACAAAATGCAATCCGAGGTACATCTTTGCTATTCGCTGAAAGTTAATACTAGGAGCCATGTGCGGGAAATCTGCAGACACGATTCCGTACAGCGTAAGACGAACCTTCGGGAATTGTGCTCCGCCTACTGCGATCAAAAGTGCCCACAAATCGCATTTTTTTCAAAAGATTTCAGAAAAAAATCCAATCTGTCGACACTTTTCTAATGAATAATACTAGAAACCGTAGTCGCCCATTCCGCCGCCGGCCGGCATTTGGGTTTCAGTTTTTTTTTCTGGTTTTTCGGCAACCATGCATTCGGTAGTTGCCATCAGACTCGCCACAGAAGCAGCGCTCTGGAGCGCGATTCTCACCACTTTGACCGGATCAATGATGCCGGATTTTATCATGTCCGTGTATTCGCCTTTTCTGGCGTCGAATCCGTAGTTAAAGCTATCGTTTTCTAGGATTTTTCCAACGATCAGAGAAGCGTCCAGCCCAGCATTGTCAACGATCTGACGCGCCGGCGCCTGTATGGCTTTTTTGAGAATTTCGATGCCGAGGCGCTCGTCATCATTTTTATGATGAACATTGGCAAGTACTTTCGTGGCTCTCAGCAAAGCGATTCCGCCGCCCGGGACAATACCTTCGGCAACCGCAGCGCGAGTTGCATTAATGGCGTCCTCCACGCGATCTTTGCGCTCTTTGACTTCCATTTCCGTAGCTCCGCCGATTCTTATGACTGCCACTCCGCCGGACAATTTTGCTAGTCTTTCCTGCAATTTTTCGCGATCATAATCGGAAGTTGTATCCTGTATTTGGGTTTTAATCTGATTGCAGCGAGCTTCGATGTTGTGCTTTGCTCCGGCTCCATTAACGATGGTGGTATTTTCTTTGTCAATGAGCACTTTCTTCGCGTTACCGAGCATTCGGATATCCAATGTGTCCAGCTTTATCCCCAAATCTTCGCTGATGACCTGGCCTCCAGTCAAAATAGCGATATCCTCCAGCATGGCTTTTCTGCGATCGCCAAAGCCCGGAGCCTTAACGGAAGCAACCTTCAGACCACCGCGCAATTTGTTCACCACCAGAGTAGCAAGCGCTTCGCCTTCGACGTCCTCGGCAATTATGAGCAACGGTCTGCCGGACTGGGCAACCTTTTCCAAAATAGGCAACATTGGCTGCAGCACCGATAATTTCTTCTCATGAATGAGCACAAACGGATTATCCAGTTCGCAGGTCATTTTTTCGGAATTTGTAACAAAATACGGTGAACAATAACCGCGGTCAAACTGCATACCTTCCACGACTTCCAGCTCCGTTTCTAAGGATTTCGCCTCTTCAACGGTTATAACTCCCTCTTTTCCTACTTTTTCAAAGGCTTTCGCAAGCATCTCGCCCACAGAAGCGTCTCCATTGGCAGAAATTGTGCCAATTTGAGCAATCTCTTCACTGGTGGAAATCTTCTTGGACACTGTCTGCAGCATCTCCGTTACCACCAGCACGCCGGCGTCAATGCCGCGCTTCAGATCAATGGGATTAACCCCCGAAGCAACCACCTTCAGCGCTTCCTTAACTATCGACTGACCAAGAACCGTCGCCGTCGTAGTGCCGTCACCGGCCAAATCATTGGACTTGCTAGCTGCTTCCTTGAGCATTTGAGCTCCCATGTTCTCAAATTTATCCGAAAGCTCTATTTCCTTGGCCACCGTTACCCCGTCTTTGGTTATTTTAGGAGCACCAAAGCTTCTCTGAATTACAACATTACGTCCCTTGGGGCCCAACGTGACCTTTACGGCATCCGCTAAAGAATCAACTCCACATAACATTTTTCCACGGGCATCAACTGAAAATTTTATATCTTTCGCTGACATATTTTCTCTCCTTCTTATTTATTCAAAATACCTAAAATATCAGATTCTTTTAGGATGGTATATTCTTCTCCTTCTATCTTTACTTCGTTCCCTCCCCACTTGGCAAACAGGACTTTATCTCCCTTTTTCACGTCCAAAGGATGTAGCGTTCCGCCATCATCTCTTACACCAGGACCAACGGCCAGAACTACTCCTTCCACAGGCTTCTCCTTTGCAGTATCGGGAATTATGATGCCTCCGGGAGATCTTTCCTCTTGATCTACTCGCTTGATCAAGACCCTATCTTTTAACGGTGTAAAATTCACTGTCTTAGTCATTAGTCAACCCTCCAATCATTTAATAAACTTTCAATTTATTTGTTAAGATAATATTTTTGAAAAGTAAGCGCACAAAATACCTCTT